>JAGXLQ010000056.1 GCA_018334595.1 Candidatus Bipolaricaulota bacterium
GGCGGATTTGATTGACCGTAGCTACGAACTACAAGTATCTTCGCCGGGGATAGAACGGCCGTTGCTGGAGCCGGGGCACTACGAGCTAGCCGAAGGGGAGACCGTCGAGGTGAAGACCTTCGCCAAGGTCAACGGAGAGAAGGAATTTCAGGGAAAATTGCTGGGGTACGACCTTGAAGAGGATAGGGTGCGGCTCGATTGTGAGGGAGAGGTGATCGATCTACCCGTTGGGGACATCGCTCGGGCAACTACCAAGCAGACTGACTAAAGAGGTGTTTGGCTCCATCGGAGCAAGCAAATGAACATAGAATTTATTGAAGCTTTAGAGGATATGGCGAAGGACAAGGGGATTAAGAGGGATGAACTCTATCGGATGGTTGAACAGGGACTTCAAGCCGCTTATCAGGAACAGTACGGCACTGAAGAGGACGTTGAGGTAAATATAGATCATAACTCCGGGGATATATTTATCGATGGAAACAGCATTCAGCTGGGGCAATTTGGCAGGATAGCGTCCCGGAAGGCAGAGGACGTAATCCGGCAGCAGATACGTGAAAAGCAAAACGAGTTGCTCTACGAAAACTACGCCAGCCGCAAAGGAGACCTGGTGAACGGTTCGATCCACAGGTTCGAGGGCGTGGACGTCTGGTTGAACCTCGGTGAGGTCGAAGCACTCCTGCCGGGTTCCGAACGGATTCCCGGGGAAAGGTACAACCAGGGTGATAGTTTACGAGCTTATCTCTACCATGTGGAGCAGAAGCAGGGCGGCCCAGCTATTCGTGTATCCCGGGCCAAGGAGAAATTCGTAGAGAAGCTAATGGAGCTGGAAGTTCCTGAAATAGAGGATGGTATACTGGAGATTGTGAAGATAGCGAGGGAGCCGGGCGAGAGAAGCAAGGTGGCGGTCAAATCGACTGACGAACAGATAGATCCCGTCGGTACGTGTGTTGGAAAAGGTGGTAAGCGTGTCAAGGAGATAACCAGGGAGCTAAACGGCGAGAAGATCGACGTGATTAGATGGAGTGAGGATATCCGAGGGTTAATCAGAAACAGCCTTGAGCCCGCGACGGTCTTGTCCATCGATTTCAACGAGAAGGAGGGCGGCGAAAGGGTGGCAACGGTGATCGTACCAAAAGAGGATTTGGCCTACGCGATCGGCCAGAACGGTCAGAACGTCAGGCTTACTGTTGACCTGGCGGATTGTGACATAGACGTTAGAAGCCCCGAGGACGTAAAGGACTAATCGCTCGCTATCGATTCTCTTTTCCTCCCCTCATCGATCTTAATCACATGAGTAGAGGTGGACTGGGTCGTGGGTGGATTTTGACCTAATATTTGGATGTTGGACAAACTGCTAGAACTCGTTTATCGTATCACCCGACATCGGGCCTACTTCGTCGTTGGCCTGTTTGTGGTTCTCGTAGTACTATCCTTGATCTATATCTTTCCCTTCCCCATCCGCAGTTCCATGCTGGACCTCCTGCCGCAGAACGACCCCATCATCAACGAATATAGGGATCGCGAGAAAGCGATCAACAGCATCGAGTACGTGACGGTTGCTCTTTCCATAAGGGAGGGGAGCGCTCTCTCAGAAGAACAGAAGAAGAGGGAGTTGAGGGCCGTTGCCGAAGAACTAAAACCACTCCTCCGGGAGATCGATGAGATAGAAACGGTTAGTTATCAAAACCAGCTGTCCATCCCCGAGCAGTACAGACTTATCTACTCCTTGAACGATAATACGATAGGGAAGGTGGAGGCGTTAGAGCAAGAGTTTGACTCGCTCGCCAGGGACCTAACCCTCTCCGGCAAGGACGGGGGAGTTGGGGACTCGTACACGGAATTGTTAGATGACTTCGACAAGACGGGGATGGGCGAAGAGCTGGACAGGGAGAAAGCCAAACAATGGCTTACCCGGTTGGGCGACGTAAATAGCGAGTTCTTGAATCGACTTGAGGGGTTGGACAGACTCTCCTCGCTGGAGGAAAAGACCTCAACCCTCATCTCCGACCTCGACCAGGCGTGGGAACAAAGGCGTGATAGCTTGGTCGGGGAGTACTTCTCAGGAGATAATTCTACCCTGCTCCTCCTCTGCAGGCCAACTGAGCCGTCGTCCCATAACCTGGAGTTCAGTCGGACCGTGACCGAGAAGACCAAGACAACTATCCGAGAACTAAAGGAGAGCCCGGTCTACGACGAGACCGTGATGAAGGTCGGCTTGACCGGCTCCTTCATCATAAATGCCGAGAGGAACGATGCCCTGAAGATGGACATGCTCAAGACGACGATAATCTCCTCGGTAGGTATTATGGTCGCCTTCTTTTTTGCCCTTGGGTCGCTCTTTTACTCGATCTTAATTGGCTTCCCTCTCGTTGTTGCCGTTCTCTTTACCATGAGTTGGGCAAAATTTTCCGTTAACGGTTTTAACCTTCTGACTACGTTCCTGCCCGCCCTAGTCCTGGGGTTGAGTATCGATTATGGCATCCACCTCCTCTTCAGGTTCACTGAAGAGCGGAGCAACAGGGAGTCGGTCACCGTAGCTATCAAGAAGACGATACAGAACCAGGGTAAGGGAATATTTCTTGCCGCGCTGACGACCGCGTCGGTCTTCGCCATGCTCATACTCTCAAACTCCAGAGGGCTGGTCGAAATGGGTATTATCACCAGTCCGGGGATAATGATTTCCTTTTTCGTCTATCTTTTCTTGTTACCCGCCCTGCTCGTCGTCTATCAACGGTGGTGGGGGCGGAGGAAGCCGGTAGTTCTGTTTGACTATCGCTCAAAGCTGCGGGGGCTGGTTGACCTCATGATCAAGCGGAGGAAGACGGTCCTCTTGCTCACGCTGGTCATTTCCGCCCTGGCCCTGGTGGGTGCGTTACAGCTTCGGTTTCAATTTACCAGCACGGACGTGGCGACCGAGGTGGAGTCGAGCCGTGTCGAAGAGAGGGTCCAGGACGAGTTCAGCGGGTCCAACGTCAATATCGGCACCACGTTCATCTTCTTCGCTGATTCGTTTGGTGAACTGGAAAGGATTGGGGGTGAGCTGAAAGAGCTGGACGTGGTCCGGTCCGTTAACTCCATAAGGGATTTTATGCCTGAGGGGGTAGAGGTCCACGATGATTTCCTGCAGAAGGCGGAAGAACTGCCCGACCTTGAGGCCGGGCTTGAAGGCGTAAAGGAAGAGATTAACAGTAGGGATGAGTACGTAGAGAGGTTGGAGTCGCTGGTGGGAGACCTCTCTTCGGCACAGTTTTCCATGACCCTGTCGAGTCAGTCGGACCTCAGCGTCATGATAACCGAGAATATTGATCAGCTTCTGGACGTCCGGGGAAACTTGAAGGGGATTGACCGGGAAAAGAAGTTAAGAACTATTGACGACCTGCAACAGGACTTGAGCTACTTGGACGAACAGGTTACGGCCGCTAGAGACGTCGTAGAGCACGTGGACAACCCCAAAGAGATCAAAGACATCTTCCCCGAAGGGCTCCGCTCCAACTATATTACCGACAGGGGGGAGTACGTTATGTTTGCCCAGGTGGAGACGAGAATATATGAGTCAAAAGTGTTGAGCGAGTTTATCGACGAGGTAGAGAATATCTCCGATGACTACTTCGGCTTGCCGCTGATTCAGTCACGGCTTGAGGACCACATAAAGAGGGACTTCTACGTCTCCTCGTTGTTTGCGTTGCTGGTGATAAGTTTTGTCCTCTTCAGGGGTATCCGGGACGTGCGCCTGGCAACCTTGGCCACCATACCGCTCTTCTTCGGTTACCTGTGGATGTTAGGGGGAATGGACGTTATGGGGATGAACTTTAACTTTATCAACATAATTATCTCGCCGCTGTTGATCGGTATAGGTGTCGACGATGGGATTCATCTCATATACCGGTGGCAGGAGGAGAGAGAGGAAAAGAGCCTGAGGGAAGCAATTCTGGATGGATTTTCTCACACGGGTCTTGCCGTCATAACTACGTCTGTGACGACTATAGCTGTGTTTGGTAGTCTGCTTATCGCGAGGACACCCGGGTTGAGAATCCTCGGTCTGACCGCTCTTCTGGGGATTGGGTTTGCCATGGTACTATCTCTCACGTTGTTACCAGTGGCTCTATTTCTTGCATTTCACGGAGATGAGAAATAAAATTGCCACACGATGAGTGTTAAATTGGATGGCGAAAATATAGAGGTCGGAGAAAGTCATTCTCTTAAGTCGCTGGTAAATCAGGTGAGGGATGAACTGGAAGCGACCGAAAGGGTACTGGTAGGGATAAAGATAAATGGTTCTTTTCTGAATCAAAGCGAGCTAGAAAGCCAGTTAACCAGTAAAATAGATGGCAAGGAAATCGAGCTTTTAACCGAATATACAGGAGAGTTACGGGGTAGCATGGTTAATCAAGCTCTCTCGTACCTGGATGACCTTGAGGATTGGCACGAGGGGATTGACTACCCTATGGATGGGACTATTCTATCTGAAGTAGAAATTAGAGAGCTGGAACAGGTATTTGAAGGATTAGTCTGGTTGAGCCTGGCGCTCGATAACCTGGCAACTATCAGGGAGGGAAATCCGGTTTACAACGGTCGAGCGTTCCCGAAATTTATGGACGAGAGTAAGATGTTTCTTGCTGAAATGGAAGGGGCCCTGGAGCGATCCGAGGAAAACGAGAGACTACTCACGAGGTTGTTCTTTAACGATTTACCCACCTGGATCGAGGATTATCGTGAAGTATTTAGGGAGACAAGGGACTACCTGGGAGGGCCTTATGACTACAACTGAGCCCCGCTGGATGATTCCAAGGAGTGGAGAAAATGTTTACGATATATTTGGTGTTAGCCGGGATTGTTGCTTTGGGAATAGGATTCCTTGTAGGAAGAGAGCAGTACAAGCGAAAGGTCGCCCTCAAAGCAGAGGAAGCGGCAGGAATTATAGACAGAGCTCGAAAGACTGGAGAGAACATAAAGAAGGAGAAAATTCTCGAAGGTCAGCAGAAAATACAGGACGAGAGGGACAGGCTCGAGGCGAAGTTCAAGGAGAAAGAGAAGGAACTTGAACGCCAGGAACAGAGGTTAAGGCGTAAGACCGATCGCCTCTCCAAGAAGAGCAACCAACTGGAAAAGGTTGAGGATTCCCTTAAGGAGGATCAGGAAGAAGTACAGAGGCTAAAGAGAAAAGGGAAGAAGTTAATCAAAAAGGAAAAGCAATACCTGGAAGAGGTTGCCGGCTTATCCGAAGAGGAAGCAAAGGATAAGCTGATGAAGCGGATAAAGAAGGAGTCGGAGAGGTACTTCGCCCGTAAGGTCAACGAAATCAAGAATAGGGCGGAAGAGAAGGCGGAAGCCAAGTCCCGGCAGATTCTTGCCACGGCGATGCAGCGGTACGCCGCCGAGCAGGCAGAAGGAAACACGGTGGCATCCGTTTCCCTTCCCTCCGATGACTTCAAAGGAAGGGTTATCGGACGTAACGGAAGAAACATCAAGACCTTTGAGGCGTTGACCGGAGTGGAAGTCCTCGTTGACGACACTCCGGAAATGGTCGTTCTTTCTTCGTTTCACCCTGTCAGGCGGGAGATAGCAAAGTTAGCGATGGAGAAACTTGTCGAGGACGGTCGAATCCACCCGGTCCAGATAGAGGACAAGGTGAAGAAGGCCAGAGACAAGATGATAAACAAGATTAAGGAAGCCGGTCAGAACGCAGCCCTGGATACCGGAATTGATCTGTCTCCAAAACTGATCCCGCTAGTTGGTAAGCTGAACTTTCGCAGCAGCTATGGACAGAACCTGCTCAGGCACTCACTTGAGGTAAGTTTCATAGCGGGAATGATAGCTGCTGAGCTCAATCTATCGGAGAAAATGGCTCGAAGAGCAGGTCTGCTGCACGACATTGGTAAGGCGGTAGATCACGAAGTAAGTGGCACGCACGCCGAGATCGGGGCGGAATTGGCCCGCAGATATGGGGAGAGCGAACTGATAGTAAACGCGGTTGCTGCTCACCACGAGGAGGTAGAACCCAAATCGTTATTGCCGATCCTGATCCAGACGGCTGACACGCTCTCGGCGACGCGTCCTGGCGCCCGTCACGAGACATACGAGCGGTACATAGAGAGGTTGGAGAACCTCGAGAAAATCGCGCACTCGTTTGATGGCGTGGAAAAGGCGAACGCCTTCCAGGCCGGCCGCGAGATACGCGTTATAGTTGCCCCTGATAAGGTCAACGACAATATGGCAAGCAAGCTTGCCTACGATCTTGCCAGGGAGGTCGAGAGAGATCTCGATTATCCCGGAGAGGTAAAGATCAACGTAATCAGAAAGGCGCAATTTGTAGAGGCCGCACAATAAAGCATTGGATACCGTTACGGCGGCGGAACCAGGTAGAACCCATGGAGGTGTCGGATTTTGGCTGAAATACTAAAAGTATCTTCGACGTCTGATCCGTCGGCAACCGCCGGAGCCTTAGCGAACACGGTAAGAGAAGAAGGTATTGCCGAATTGCAGGCAATAGGTCCCAAGGCCGTCAACCAGGCCGTCAAAGCGGTGATCATAGCCCGGGGTTATATGGCACCGAGCGGCGTCGACCTCATCTTTATCCCGTCATTTGTTGACGTGGAAATAGACCACGAAAAAAAGACGGCTATGCGGCTTGAGGTTAAGACCATGCTTCCGTTTGTTTCGGACAGAGACCGCGAGGAGGAAGAGCAGGAAGAAAGGGTTGAATCGGAGGGACCTGAAGAGGTACAGGAAGGAAAGGAGGGTGCTGGAGAGACCCCCGAATCCCCGCCCGGTTCCGACCTGGAGGGAGAGGAAGACGACTCGGATATCTTGGATATTTAGCCAGCCAGGTGACTTCATGTCCGAAAACGATGATGGCTGGAAATCTGCCCTAACTACGTTCGGGCGAGTAGGGCAAATAGGGTTTACGTTTGTCTTTTCCGTCCTGATTTCCGTGGGAATTGGTTACTGGATCGACAAGGCAGTTGGGACGGATTTTCTGTTTAAGCTCGTCTTTCTCGTGATCGGCTTGGTGTCAGGGCTGTGGAGCGTCTACAGGACGCTGAGTCGGTTCTTTAACGAGGGAGATGGCGGGAAGGACGAGCTTAAATAGACCTTTGCAGGTTAACGCACAAGATAAAATTCAAGAGGTGAAAGAGTGAATAGGTTCTTTGATCGTTATAAAGAAGTAATTATTTGGATCATGGTTATTGGTTTCTTTCTGGGCGGTGTGGGACTCGTCGCTTTCCGTTACCTGACCCCGTCGAGCGGTTCCTCCGGTGGGAGCGAGCCCACTAAGAGCGTCGCTCTAGTGGTAAACGGTGAGGAAGTGTACGAGGAGACGTTCCAGAGCATGTACGACAACATTATCGCCCAGCAGGAGTCCCTCTACAGCCAGTTTGGTCAGGACTTCAACCAGTTGCTGGAAGGGACCAGCGGCAAGTATTACGAGCTGCGGCTTAAGTCACGGGCCATGGACACGCTTGTCCGACAGACCATCCTCACCCAGGAGGCAAACAACCGGGGGATCAAGCCCAGCCAGGAAGAGGTCAATTCCAGATACGACAAGGAACTGAACTCGCTATTGGACCAGCAGAATTGGAACCTCGACCAGCTCAAGAGCGCTCTCTCGTCTCAGGGAAGGACGTACGACGAATTTCAGGAAACCGTGAAGACCAACATCGAGCAACAGGTAAAGCAGGAGCAGCTCCAGTCCGAGGTTACCGGAGAGATAGATCCTACTGATGAGGAATTGCAGACGTATTATTCGGACAATATCGATAATTACGTTCAGTCCCCGTCCCGGGTCCGGGCGAGCCACATCGTCTTTGAGACCCAGACCAGGGCCACGACGGTGCTAGAAGAAATTCAAACGGGTTCGAAGGGTTTCGACGATTACGCCGAGGGCCAAGAAGAGGTGGACCTCGGCTGGTTCCAGCGCGGCGAGGAGAGCCCGTCCGTAGAGGAACTGGCTTTCTCTCTCGAGAAAGGTGAAGTTGGTGGTCCGGTGGAAACGACGGATGGATGGGAAATACTGCGTGTCGACGACAAGAAGGAGAGGGTAGTTCCTCCTCTGGAAGAGATAAAAGACCAGGTAAGGAGTGATTACGTAGGTCAGACGCAGGAGGAGAAGTACGAGCAGTGGTACAACGAAGTTGAGGAGGG
>JAGXLQ010000057.1 GCA_018334595.1 Candidatus Bipolaricaulota bacterium
CAAGGAAAACTATTACTGCGGGGAGCTATCTACGGCGTCCTTTCCGACAGGAAGAAAAACAAGGGGTTTAAAGCCCCCAAGAAAAGCGAAATATACGAGAACTTCTATTTTACCGGAGGTAGCGTAAACCCCGGGGCGGCACCCCCATGGTCGTACTGTCGGGCCAGCAGGTCAGGGACAGGATAACTGGCGCTAGGAGATAACTGAACTGGAGTTCACGGCTGAACCGGTCTCGGCAGCCCCGCCTTACCGTCCGAAACCGAATGCTTTACGACCAGGATTGCCTGTTCGTCCGCCGTCCGATCTATCAAAGAACTGATTAATTGGTCGTCCAGCCAACCTTTCCCGTGATACAATCGGGATAAGGGAACTTCCGGAGAAGAAAAATTGGACGAGCGTTGATAACTGTCGATAAAAGGTACGCCACCCTAAAAAATATAGAAAACATGTCAGAAGCTTCTCATACGGGACCGGATCTCCAGGACCGACCCTTCCCCAGACCTGGCGCCGGAACAAGGGTGCAGGGTGACCCCCGAATCTCAGAATTTGATTAACCAGTAATCCTCCTGTAGCATTATCCTAAAGTATACTACGAGAGGTCGGGTAAGATGAAACACGTGACGATGGAATTTCTGGACGAAGGGTTAAACTTGATCGATCAACGCAAGCTCCCCGGGGAAGTCACCTACTTCAGGGCAAGGGACTACCGCGACGTAAAGCTGGCCATTTCCGACATGGTCGTCCGGGGTGCTCCGGCAATCGGCGCAACCGCGGCCTACGGCGTATACCTTGCAGCTCTGGAGTATTCCTCGGAGCCCCGGGAAGACTTCATTCCTTCGGTCAAGGAGGCCTGCGACGAACTGGCATCGGCGAGGCCCACGGCGGTAAACCTCACCTGGGCAATTGACCGGATGAAAGACCTGTTAGACGATAACGCGGACAAGCCGGTTGACGATATCCTGGATATCGTCCTGGCCCGCGCGGAAGAGATAGCCGCCGAGGACGTAAAGATAAACAGGGAAATGGCCCGTCACGGGAACGAGATAGTTCCGGCGGGCGCTCAGGTCCTGACGCACTGTAACACGGGAGCCCTCGCCACGGTCGGTTACGGGACCGCCCTTGGCGTGATCAGAGAGGCACACAATAGCGGGAAGGGAATACACGTTTACGCGGACGAAACTCGACCGCGCCTCCAGGGCGCGCGCCTTACCGCCTTTGAGCTGGTAGAAGAGGAGATCCCAGCCACCTTGATCGCCGACAGCGTCGCCGGGACATTGATCAGGGACAACAAGGTAGACTTGGTCCTGGTCGGAGCGGACCGGGTCGCAGCAAATGGAGACACGGCAAACAAGATCGGCACCTACGGGCTTTCGGAGTTGTGTGCGGTCCACGGCGTTCCCTTTTACGTAGTCGCCCCGACGTCGACAATCGACTACAACATAGATTCAGGGGAAGAAATAGAGATCGAGGAACGCCCCCCGGAAGAAGTGGTGGAGATTAACGGAGCCCGGATAGCCCCGGAGGGGATTGCCGTTTACAACCCCGCCTTTGACGTCTCCCCGGCTGAGAACATCACCGGGGTAGTAACCGAGCGGGGTATCGCGAGAAGTCCCCTCAGAGAATCACTTGCGGAGTTTAAAGAGTAAGAGAGCGCATATGTATGAAAATTTATTCCCAGGACGAAAACAGGGAGGTAAAAATGAACAAAGCCCTAACAACCATCCTAAGTCTTTTGCTGGTCTTAACCTTAACCCTCGGATTAACTTCTTTGACGGTGGCAGCAGAGGGAAACATTGCCATAGTCTACGCCACGGGCGGCCTCGGAGATAAGTCGTTTAACGACGCAGCTCACCGCGGAATCCTGCGGGCTGAAGAGGAGCTCGGGATTGACTCCCACCAGGCGGAACCCTCGGCCATAGCTGAATACGAGACGTACCTGAACCGGTTCGCCTCCACGAGGCGCTACAACCTAATTATCTCGATCGGCTTCGATCAGGCCGACGCCCTAACCAAAGTAGCCGGCCAGTATCCGGAGCAGAAGTTTGCCATCGTGGATGCAGTTGTCGATCAACCCAACGTAGCCTCTTACGTCTATTCCGAGAACGAGCGGGGCTTCCTGATGGGAGTGGCCGCCGCGATGATGACGACGATGACGGACGACCGAAATATCAACGCCGAGAAGAAGGTCGGAGTGGTCGGGGGAATGAAGATTCCCCTAATTGACGCCAACATTGCCGGATACATAGCCGGTGCCCACTACGCCGACCCCGAGATTGACGTCTCCTACTCGTACGTGGGAACCTGGACGGACCCCGCCAAGGGAAAGGAACTCACCATTTCAATGATCGAAAACGGAGCGGACGTCGTCTGGCAGGCGGCGGGCAGGTCGGGACTCGGCGTCATTAATGCCGCAAAGGAGGAGGACGTTTACGCCATCGGTGCCGACTCCGATCAGGGTTACCTGGCTCCGGACCACGTGCTGACCAACGGGATGAAGTTCGTGGACAACACGGTATTCCTCGCGATCGAACAGATAATCGACGGAAACTTCCAACCCGGGACTAACGTCCTCGGAGTGGCAGAAGGGGGGCTGGGATACACGGACAGCCTTCTTCCCGACTCGATCGTCGAGGAATTGGAAGAGGTAAAGGAAAAGATCATAGAAGGCGAGGTCGAGATACCAACGGAGGTAGAGGACGCGGAGTAGCCCAAGACCAGACCTAAACTATTAAACGGGATATCACGGTCATGGTTCCCGTGACTCGGGGACCATGACCTTTTTCTACCAATCACCCGGGGGAACCTTATATGTACGCGGTCGATATGAAGGGAATAACGAAGACCTTCGGTGATACCGTCGCCAACGACGGAGTGGACCTCTCCGTGGAGGAGGAAGAGATTCACTGTATTCTTGGCGAAAATGGTGCCGGCAAGACAACACTAATGAACGTTCTCTTTGGGCTCTACGAACGCGATGCCGGGGAGATCTTTCTTCACGACAAAGAGGTAAACATCCGCAAGCCAAGTCAGGCGATCGACCACGGGATCGGGATGATCCACCAGAACTTCATGCTCGTCAATCGGCTATCGGTAACTGACAACATAGTCGCCGGCGCCGAGCCGAAAAAGGGGATAAGGCTGGACCGGAAAAAGGCCGTGAAGGACGTCAGGCGGCTCTCGGAGAAATATGGCCTAAAGGTGGACCCCGAGGCCAGAATCGAAAACATCTCGGTCGGGGACCAGCAGAGAGTTGAAATTCTCAAAGCCCTCTACCGAAAGGCAGATATCCTCATTTTGGACGAACCCACGGCAGTACTCACACCTCAAGAGGTGGAAGACCTGTTCCGGATAATGCGGGAACTCAAGGAGTCGGGCAAGACCCTGATATTTATTACCCACAAGCTCAAGGAAACGATGACCATCACCGACAGGATAACCATCCTTCGTGACGGGAAAAAGGTCGGCACCGTGGAAACAGGAGATACAAACCCCCGAGACCTGGCCCAGATGATGGTCGGACGTGACGTGGTCCTCTCCGTGGAAAAGTCCGAACGGGAAGAGCGGCCGGTGGCATTCGAGGTAAAGGACCTCAACGTGCATAACCCCACAAACAACCTCTACTTAAGGGACGTAAGCTTCGAGATCGAGGAGGGTGAAGTTCTCGGCGTCGCCGGCGTGGAGGGCAACGGTCAACTCGAACTTGAGGAGGGCCTGATGGGTCTGCGGCCGACCGAGTCAGGCGAGGTCATTCTCCGCGGCAGCGATCTCAGGGAGCTTACCACTCGAGAGAGAAAGAAAATCGGCATAGCTCATATTCCTTCGGACCGACTCAGACGTGGTCTCATTGCCGAATTCAACCTCCAGAGAAACATGATCCTCGGTTCCGAGTGGGACAGACCTTTTTCCAGACGGGGATTTCTCGATAGAAATAGAATTAAGGAATACACGGAGGAGGTCATCGAGGACTTCGACATTCGCGGGGGCACGGCTGACGTCGACGCGAAATCCCTTTCCGGGGGTAACCAGCAAAAGGTAATCCTCGGCCGTGAATTGACCCGGGACCCCGAACTCATAATCGCTGCCCAGCCGACGAGAGGGGTAGATGTCGGCGCTATCGAGTATATTCACGGTGAACTGTTAAATATGAGGGACAGGGGGGTACCGGTTCTCCTCATATCCGCCGAACTCGATGAACTACGAAGCCTGAGCGACAGGATAATCGTCCTTTATGAGGGGGAGATCGTCGCTTCCCTCGACGCGGACGCGGTCGATGAAAGGGAACTCGGCCTCTTAATGGCGGGCGAGGAGGTGGAAGGATGAAGAAGGTCTCTAGGTTATGGAACTGGCTTAAGGACCTCTCCGGTCTCACCGAACTTGTTTACTCGCTCTTTGCCATCGTCTTTGCCCTGATAATTGGAGCAATATTAATTTACCTCTCCGGGCACGACGCTCTGGAGGCCTACTACTACCTCTTCTTTGGAGCCTTCGGCAACATCTACAACCTGGCCCAGACCCTGCTCAAGTCAATCCCGTTAATTTTTACGGGCCTGGCCGTGGCTATAGGGTTTCAGAGCGGTCTGTTCAACATCGGTATCGAAGGCCAGCTCTACTGGGGGGCGTTTACCACGGCGGTCGTCGTCGTTTCCCTTCCCGGGCTGAGCGGATACCTCCTGATACCCATAGCGCTTTTCGCGGGCGCCCTTGCCGGGGGAATCTGGGGAGCCTTCCCCGGTTATCTCAAGGCAAAAACCGGGGCCCACGAGGTCATTACGACGATCATGTTGAACTACGTCGGGATCCTGGCGACGACATTTCTGCTTAAGAACTTCTTCAAGGCGCCCGGCCCCGTGGACCAGACGAAGGGGATACCGATGCAGGCCAGAATTCCCGAACTCTTTCCCAACACCCGCCTCACGTGGTCCCTGTTCATTGGCATAGCGGTAATCATCCTGGTTAAGTACCTCTTCTCCAATACGTCTCTCGGATACGACTTACAGGCGGTCGGCGCGAACACCTCTGCCGCCGAGTACGGTGGGATCTCCGTCTCACGGGTGACCGTCCTGACTATGACCATAAGCGGGGCCGTTGCGGCACTCGCCGGCAGCACGATAGTGCTAGGAGTTTTACACCGGTTCATCACCAACTTCTCCCCGGGCTACGGGTTCACGGGTATCGCCGTCGCCGTGCTGGGTCGGAACAAGCCGGAGGGTGTCCTGGCCGCCGCTCTGCTGTTCGGTGCCCTCGACGCGGGAAAGGTATCGATGCAACTTTTTACCAACATTCCAGGTGACCTGATCACCGTCGTACAGGGCCTGGTAATCCTGCTCGTGGCTGCCCCCTCGCTCATCAGGCTCTTTTCTTCGACCTTTGGACGTGGACGGGAGTTGATTGCAAGTGAATGACGTCCTCGCGGCGATATTCAGCATAAACACCCTGGCGGCAATGATAAGAATGGCGACCCCCATCGCCCTGGCAGCTATGGGAGGCACTTTCTCCGAGAGGTCGGGCGTCATAAACATCGGACTCGAAGGGATGATACTGACGGGGGCCTTCGCCGGCGTGGCCGGTTCGTACTACACGGGCAACCCGTGGGTGGGCGTCCTGTTTGCGGTCATCTTCGGCAGCCTGGTCGCCGGGATCTTTGCGGTGTTCACCGTCAAGTTCAAGGCAAACCACGTGGTTGCCGGAGTGGGGTTGAACATCTTCGCACTGGGCCTGACGACCTGGCTCATGCAGGTACTGTGGGGGGGCAGGGGAGTATCCCCCAACGTCAACGGCCTGCCGAGGGTTTCTATTCCCGTTTTGGACAAAGTTCCGGTCGTAAACAAGCTCATCACCAACCAGTCACCTCTCGTCTACATCATGTTCGCCTTGATAATCGGCGGTTGGTTTTTACTGTTCAAAACGCCGCTGGGACTGAGGATCAGGATGACGGGTGAGAGACCCGAAGCAGCTGATACGCTGGGAATTAACGTATCTCGCGTCAAGTACTTCAGCGTTATCCTGAGTGGGGCCCTGTCGGGGCTTGGAGGCGCATACCTCTCGCTGGGCTACCTCAACATGTTCAGCAGAAATATGTCCGCGGGAAGGGGGTACATGGCGTTGGCGGCAAACATCTTTGGACAGTGGAACCCCCTGGGTGGGCTGGGAGCAAGTTTCCTGTTTTCCTTCAGCGAGGCGGTACAACTGCGCCTGCAGAGCATCAACCTCAACATCGCAAACGAGCTAATCCAGATGATCCCCTACGCGATAACGATCATCGTGCTCGCCGGGGCTGTAATCAAGTCGCGACCGCCAGAAGCCCTCGGAGAACACTACGGAACTGAAGAATAGTGTAAAGACCTTAGGGCATTGTGGGGGGTCCGGTAGACACAGGAGAAGTTCTTTCTCGACCCCGTGATAACTTGAGGATAAAAAAAGAGGGAGGATCAGCCTCCTGCTCCCCCCCCATTCCAGTCAAATTACCCACCGAGTTCCTGTTGCACCCGCTCCTGCAACTCGCCGTCGTGTATCTTCACCTGGATCTGGTACTGTTCCTCCGTAAATATTCCACCTTTGTCCTCCAGGTTCGCAGAAACGAGATCACTATCGAAGTAAGCCGAGTTAAACCTGGTCATGACGTGGCGGTAGAGGAACAACTCGACCTTCCCGATAACCTTTCCCAGGTAAATCAACGAGCCTTTGACAGCCCGATAGGCAGCATTCCAGAAGTTCCTTGCCGCCCCGCGTTGATCACCTTCTTTGATGCTTTCTCGCGAGCAGTTGAAGGAGGATACGGACTTTTTGAGTTCCTCCATATGGGCTTCTTCTGGGTCAAATGCCGCCTGAGCGGCGGTCCTCTCCCTGACGTGTTCCTGTCCCTCCCCTTCCCGGGGGTGCCATTCTTTCCAGGGGCCAAGCCTTTCCGCGGGAAGGTCCGCTTCAAAGGATTCTTTCTTGATGGTGTAGTTAAAGTGATCACAGAAATTGGTTATCTCTTTCCAGTCCCCCCTCACCGTTAACCCGGCGGGCCCGTTCTTTATTGACGGTAGGGTAGTATCCGGTGGTTTGTCGTCGTCCTCAGCAGCCTCTTCTGGCGAACTGGTACTCTTGGCATCGTCCTCTTCTATCGTAGTTTTCATTCTCTACCTCCACTTCAATTTTCATCGTTCATTATAGGGAGGTAATTGGCTCTGTCAACCCCCATTTTACCCCTATTCGGATGATCGTTGTAACTCGATCAGGGCAAACCTGGGGACGTAGAGACCCTCATATTTTTCCTGACCTATATATTCGTTCATCTTTCCGGTCAACCCGTCAACAAAGGGATCGAGGTTAACGTTGTAAGTGATGACTATCTCGTTCTCCCGGGAGGCCAGCTCGGGGTGGGACTTTACCGCATATGCGATAAAAACCGCCTTACCACCTTTCGTCTCCTCCTTGCTCCAGGGCGAAGGGACGGAGTACACCGCTCCCTGATCTTTCCAGGGACCGGTTAGGTCTGCGGCTGTATATAGGTGAACATCGTAGCCGAGGGGCGGTATCTGAAGAGAATACCAACCGAAGAAACGGTTGTGCTGGACTGTCGTCTCCGATACTCCGGGCAAACCCTGAATCGAGGACGGACTACCCTCCTGCACCCAGCTA
This sequence comes from Candidatus Bipolaricaulota bacterium, assembly GCA_018334595.1. Lineage (GTDB taxonomy): Bacteria > Bipolaricaulota > Bipolaricaulia > M55B111 > M55B111 > M55B111. The sequence continues at coordinate 7,627 of JAGXLQ010000057.1, forward strand.
CCTTCCCGGTGGAAGTAGAGGTCCTCCCAGTCCCCCCGCTCCGCGTTCTCCACCTTTATCCGTGCCAGGGTCGTCTTGGAACCAATCCCCGACCCCTTCTCGCCAAATATATAGAGCCATCCATCCTTGACCAAGACGGCACTTCCCCAGGTAACCCCGTCCTTCTTCGGCAGGTACTTAGAGGAATAATTCCAGTCATCAGGGTCATCTTCGGGGTTCTGCACCAGAAACAGGGTGGTCCCCAAGACCGAAAACGACTGAGTTCCCCCCGTCGAAACCCTATCACAAGCAACCAATAGAGAGGAGTTAAGCCTCACGCCGACGACGGGCCAGTAGAACTTGTCCTTCTCGGAAGAGGGAAATATAGGTCCAATATCCCCGTTGTCCCGCCAGTACTTTTCAATCCGGGAGAAGCCGCCTTTCTCCGAATTCCGGGTAACGCCAACCGTGTTGTGAATGAAGACTGAATAATCTCTTTTGCCCTTAA
>JAGXLQ010000227.1 GCA_018334595.1 Candidatus Bipolaricaulota bacterium
TCAAGCACGCCTCCGCTTTCGTAATCATGCCCGGAGGGCTGGGCACCCTGGACGAACTGACCGAGCTGCTCACGTTGATGCAGACGAAGAAGATCAAACCGTTTCCGGTAGTCTTGTTTGGAGAGGACTACTGGCGCGGCTTCCTCGCCTGGCTGAGGGAAGTGCCCTTCAACAAGGAGATGATCTCCGAACAGGACTTTGAGTTGCTCCGCGTCTGCAACAAGACAGAGGAGGTGGCAAATACGATTCAAGAATGTAAGAAGGGAGAGAAGTTAGTCGGACTGAAACCGCTATTTGAGCGTTTGGGGAGCGACTAACCTAGCCTTCTCCGTTGGCGGAGGGACGACGGAGATCTGTCATCGGGGGGACCTCACCTCAATCTCCCCCCCACGGTAGTGGATTTTTCCTCTCATATATGCTATTTTCTTAGTAACAATCGTCGCAAGTATCTGCTGGCGTGTTTTACGGGAACCCGGTGGAGTATGGGAGCCTCGCCTAGGCGTTACCGCCCCTCCTCCCGGCGCCGCACAGTTGAGGTTCCCATACTCCACCGGGTTTAGTTTAAGCAATCTCTATATCGCTATCATAAAAGTTGAGGACAAGAAGAATGGAGTGTTACCTAGTTGATAATGGCTGCAAATCCGGTTACGGAAACGAAAAGGAAAATAAGGTGTTAAGATCTACTCGTGCGACTTCGTTAACAGCTATGTGCCTTTTGGCAATGCTGTTGATTTTTATCTTTCCTCCCCGTGCGGCTTCAGCTGAGCGGGAAGTGGTAGTTTACTTCTTCTGGGCTAGCGGTTGCCACCACTGTGAGCAGCAGAAACCACTGATGGAGGACCTGGAGAACAGTTATGACCGGCTCAGGGTGGAAGACAGAAACATCGTTGACAGCTCAGAACATCAAAAACTGCTTTTTGAGATGGGAGAGGCGTTCGGCCAGGAGGTTAGGGGAGTTCCGGCGACCTTTATCGGCAACCGTGTATGGGTGGGCTTTACCGAAGAAATTGGGGGGGAGATCCAGGAAGAGGTAGACGTCTGCCTGGCAGAAGGATGTATCGACCCCCTACAGAGGCTCGAAGAGCCTGACCTCGATCCCTCTCGAGATACCGGGGGCCGGGAGACCCTGGTGGTACCCTTTTTGGGACCGGTTGACCTCACCAGCTTACCGACCTTTGGCGCAACCAGCCTGATAGCCTTCGTCGATGGGTTTAATCCTTGTTCCCTTTGGGTGCTTACCTTCCTGCTGGGCGTGCTGGTCCACACCCGCTCGCGGAAGAAGATACTACTGGTCGGCCTCACCTTTCTTACAATTACCGCCACCACGTACGGGCTCTTCATCCTGGGGCTGTTTAGCGCCTTCCAGTACATCGGGCAGCTGTTTTGGATCAGGTTGACGGTCGCCCTGCTGGCATTCATTATGGGAATCGTCAGCATTAAGGACTTCTTTTGGTTCAAAAGGGGAATCTCCTTTACAATCCCAGAAGGCTTTAAGCCTAAACTCGGCAAGAGGATCAGGGGCCTAATGAACGGGAAGGGCTCAGCTCCCGCACTGATAGCTGCGACGGCCGTCATAGCGCTGGGAGTCACCCTGGTGGAACTTCCCTGCACCGCTGGTTTTCCCGTCATCTGGACTGGAATAATGTCTGCCAGTGGGGTGGGGCCCGCAACCTTTGGGGTACTGTTTGCAACCTATATCCTAATCTACCTGCTCATCGAGCTCGTCATCTTCGGAACCGCGACGGTCACTCTAAGCTCCAGTCGACTGCAGGAAAAACACGGGAAGTGGCTCAAGCTGGTAGGCGGTTCGCTAATGGTCGTCCTGGGAGGCACGTTTCTATTTGCACCTGAACTGCTGTACGAGGCCTCCGGTATAGGGGTGGTCTTGGGGGCGTCCCTGGTCACGACTCTAGTATTGATCGTCCTACGAAACAGCGTCCTGCCCCGGCTCGCAAACCAGGTCGATAAACGGGGATAGCTATTGGAAACGTCTGCCCAGGGCGTAATCCGAGGGGGATGACGGCTGAAGGAGACGAGATGTTGTGTCCATCGCAGAACTCTTAAAATATACCCTCGGTTTTTCTCGGGGCCAAACCGGCCGAGGGAACTATCCTGTAAAGCCCCCATGTCCGTAATCAACCAGTACGCTTGGAGACCTTTTCACCCGACAAGAAATAGGGAGCAAGGGTTGTAGCGGAGTGAGGCCCGGGGTGAGTGGGGAGTCCGTCTATTCCGTTTACACCTGGACATTTGCCGGTATTTACCTGGACTGGCCTCGGAGACCCCACCGAGTTGGTTTGGCTTAACCCCCAACCGGGTGACCGACCGCTTTTTTTCCTCAGCCGTTGGCATGCTTGACTTTGCCGGTATTAAGGGTGCCGTCATCAGGGTTTGGCTTGAGACCTCCTGTTATCTACTCCCCGGTAAGGACCAATTGGCTGCCGATAGCCCGGGCGCCAACGTCGCCTTCCTCAAGCCCGGGAAGTTAGATTTCGGAATCGATAGATATAATTCCCGAACGACTCCAGAAAAGCCGCCTCTAGCCCTCAATAGCTCATTCACCAGACTCCTCCTCCGGACAGCTACTCGTCCTGCTGGATCAGTCAACCTCCCCCCCCCATCATG
>JAGXLQ010000228.1 GCA_018334595.1 Candidatus Bipolaricaulota bacterium
TTCTCGACCCCCGCCTTCTCGGCATAAGTTTTCAATGTCTTCCAGACCTGCTGGATGGTCAACTTCTTCCCGGCATTTCCTTCCCTTAGGGTAGAGAAAACCCATTTAGGTAGTTTCCCGATCTTCTTCACCTGCCTTTCCTTCCATTTCCCTAGCTCATCCAGCTGACTATTATCGATCCAGAGGGTTCTGTCCTTTGCTCCTTTACCCTCCCGGACCATTACCTTACCCGAGGTTAAGTTAACGTCTTCCCACCGCAAAGAGGTGGCTTCTGACACCCTCAGTCCAGTATTGAGCATCAACTGGAACATCACTTTATTTCTCTGGCTTGTAACGTAGCGTTCGTTGAACTGATCCAGTAACTTTTGCTGCTCTTCTTCGGTCAAAATTACCGGAATAGCTCTTTTGCCCATATTTAAGGGGTGTATTAGATTTGTTCAGCTGATACTCTCTAATACACCCCTTGCACCCCCGATTGAGGATAAGTTTTAATATCGCATCTTCTTTCAACTTATTCACGCACTTTAGGAGGGTAACTGGAGATGGAGAGAATTACAAGCATTTATTAAACTTATTCACTTACTTTGGACGGAAGAAAAACTGGGGAGTAAATAGCGAAATTTATTGGACAAAAATAGAAGTTCAATGAACCAAAAGTCCTCCAGTGGCGATTTTGTATCAAAATACCCCTCTTTTTTCTTGAGTTATAGAAGGGACGGGGTGAAATAGGAGAATTGGCCCTACTCTAGGCCCAGCGGGCAGGTAAAATCCGCTTTATGAGCCTCTCAGAGCATGGGTCTTGCGCTAATGAGAAGTTATTACAGCATATAAAAGATTAACCCCCCGACCGGGATAATCGAGGGGCTACGATGGATAAAAAATAACCTTTCAGTGATTTTAAAAAGCTTGGTGCGAATTATCCATTCCGAGCAGGCCATAAGCTTGCCCGCTCTTGTTACTATCGTCTTATGCTTGGTTCAGTTTCGTAACAGCTACGGAAAAATGTTAACTTCATCTTAACAGCGACGATTACAGTTTAATTATGCGTTATAGCGATATTTTAAGTCAGCGAAGATTTGCGTGGAATGTATTGGCTGCAATACCCTAGGTATGAAAGTTGCAGAGCGTACCGCTGCTCACCCACCGTTGTTTGCCTCCCTTTTATCCTCGTACATCTTCTGGTCTGCTTCTTTGAGTACCTTTTCTGTGTCATCTTCCTCCTCAGGGCTCCAGTGGGCACTACCTATTGCCAGGGTTAAAGGAAAGTCGAGAAGGTCAGAGTCTCGGTTCCATTCCTCCAGTTTTTCTCTTAATCGGGCAACTGTGTGGCTGGCTTCGCCATCCGTCTCCGGTAACATTATCAAGAATTCGTCACCGCCGTACCGGATTACTGAATCGGCTTCTCGGACGTTATTTTTGAGTAGCCTGGCCACCTCCTTTAAAACCCGGTCTCCCGTTTGATGGGAGTAGCGGTCGTTTATCTCTTTAAACCGGTTGATATCAATCATCAGAAAAGCAATTGGTCTGGAGTACCTTTCGGACTTTTTGACTTCCTGGTTCAGGATTTCATTGAAGTACCTGCGGTTGTAGAGCTCTGTTAACGGGTCCCGGATTGCCTGCTCCCTTAGTTCTTCCTCCAGTCGAATTCGTTTGACCTCCTCGCGTAAGTGGCCTGCTAGTATCTCCGCCAATTCGAGATCTGTCTGGTTGAAGGCCCCCCTATGCTTCGAGGCAGCCTGGAACACTCCCACCTCACCGATGGGTACGCTCATGTAACTTCTAAGTTCTGCATCTTCGGAAATGGAGGCCCTGTCGTCTTTCCTGAGATCCTCACCGGCGATAGTTTCTCTTCTCTGGTAGGTGGCCCCCGCTAAACCTTCGGTTATATGGTGAGCGGGGAGTTCTTCTAGATTTACACCTTCAGCGGCTGCACGGGAAACTAATTGATCCCCTTCCCGACAATAGAAGGCACACCAGTCGAACCCGAGAATGCCCTCGGTTGCGGCGGTGGCGTCGACCCAGAGGTCTTTTTCAGTCTGGCACTGCTGAAATTGGTCCACCGCTTGGTGGAGTTGTTCCAGCCTGTCTCGTTCTTTGTTGAGGTCCCTCTCGGCCTTTTTACGTTCAGTGATATCTCTCGAGATTCCGAGCATTCCTACGACGTTTCCTTCAGGATCGTATCTAGGGACCTTGGTTGCTTCCAGCCAGTAGGTCTCACCATCCCGATTATGACGTTCCTCTCTGTTTACAACTGGTTCCTCTGTGTTGATTACCTTCATGTCGCCTTGGTAAGCCTGCCTGGCTTGCTCGGGAGGGTAGTAATCGAAGTCCGTCTTCCCGTGGAGGTCATCAGGCCGGTCCTCTCCCACCTCTTCCGCTTTCGCTTGGTTTACCCGGACGAATTCCGCATGATTGTTCTTAAAGTAAATAATGTCGGGGATGTTTTCCAAGAGGGAAGTCAAGTGTGAGCTCTCAAGCCGGTACTTTCTCTCCATTCTATAGCGCTCAACTGCATAACGAATGGAACGCTCCAAAGTTTCGCTATCGATTTCCCCTTTAATCAAGTAATCCTGAGCACCATTTTGAATGGCCTTAATACCCGCTTCCTCCT
>JAGXLQ010000229.1 GCA_018334595.1 Candidatus Bipolaricaulota bacterium
CCAATCCCCCGTTTTTAGGGCAAGCTGACGACGTTTAAGTTGAAGCCCAAATCCAGATTGCCGACCGAGAAACTGGCCTATTAAAAGGAGTAACCTGTTTGTGGTTTAGTAGGTCGTCCTCTCAGCACTTCTGTTGATAAACCCTTATGATTTTATTTACAGGAATCTAAGAGTTTGCATGGCAAAGATAGCTTTTGCCAATAATTTTACGCTTGGAGGCTTTATGCTATGAAAAGGAAATTTACCCCTTCCTTAGTCTTCGTTTTATCACTCACTTTACTCATTTCAACGGCTATGTTAGCCGAAGAAGATAATGGAAGTTCAGAACCCGGGGGACTAGAAAAAGCTTACAAGTACGTAAACGAAATCCAGGCGGGGATGAAGAATCTCTCGAATGACATGAAGGATTTTTCTCAAGCGAACAGCGAGAAGACCTTTGCCAAGGAGAATGAACAAATAGAAAAACTCCTTGAACAGGCTGAAGAATACGAAGATAGTTCTATGGACATAATGAGCAAGGCCCTGCAGACAAAGCTTCATGGGATCAAGTCTTCATCTAGTTTCGTCCAGTCGTTCCAGTCGATGGCCGTGGACGTCGCCGTGAGGTCGGACAAAATCGCTACGATCTGGTACGAGTTCCTGTTCGAATACAAGCAGACAACGGAGAAACTGGCCCGGGAAATGATGCTGTTTACAGACGAGGAAATGAATCAAGGAGAATCAGGAAAATAACAAGCCGTTCTTTGTAACGGGCGCTTAAATTCACCCCTTTTACCCGGTCGCGTTAGTGCGACCGGGTTTTCATTCCGGAGCCCCCAATTTTCGAACTCTCCGTATCCCACAAACATATTTATGCCAACCCACCTAACTAAATTCCCAATCAAACGGGACTTACATCTTTCACACTCACCCTAGAAAGAGTATGAACAGATTATTATAATTAATCGGTTGAGCGGAACATCGTTATAGTCATCTCCACTTTGAGAATAATTTAGCAGATAGGTTTCAAGCTGAATGTAATTAGCCTTTGAATGAATACCAGTTTCACCCAGGAGAGGGGAAGATAGTTGGGGCGGTTTTTTGGACTGGGTTCAGCTTCCTTTCCAGCCTTTTTCCTCCCAACTGGCGCCCGAGACACCCCCGACCTGGGTGAACGGTCTTCAAAAACATCACGTGTTATCATATAACACTGAGGTCGGTCAAATAGTTACGGGCGTGTCCTAAAATAAAATTTTCTTCTTTTCCTTCACACGAGGTCGGACGAGATGAAACCTTCGTACATATCTCTTTCAGACGCAGAAGCGGAAAACAGAGTCGATGGTCTAAAAGAGCAACTAACTAGTTGTCGCCTCTGTCCCCTTGAATGCGCTGTCGACAGGACCCGCGGGGAAGAAGGGTCATGCGACGCGGGGGAAAAGCCTAAGGTAAGTTCGGTAACCCCGCACTTTGGTGAAGAAAGACCGCTCGTCGGGTCCCACGGCTCCGGCACGATTTTTCTCGCGTCCTGTAACCTGTCTTGCGTGTACTGTCAGAACCACGAGATCTCACAACTCGGCCGCGGCCGGGAGATATCCGTCAATGAGCTAGCAGGAAAGATGCTCGGACTACAACGGAGGGGGTGCCACAACATAAACTGGGTCTCGCCCACCCACTACGTACCACAGTTAGCCGAAGCCTTATTCCTTGCCAGAAGCGAGGGGTTAGAGATCCCCCTAGTCTACAATACCGGGGGGTACGACAGCCGGGACACCTTAAGGTACCTCGACGGGATCGTCGATATCTACATGCCCGACATGAAATACTCCAGCGAAGAGCAAGGACTCATGTATTCCAGGGTCCCGGACTACCCGGAGGTAAACAGGAGGGACCTTATGGAAATGCACCGACAGGTCGGAGACCTGAAGGTAGACGGGTCCGGAATAGCGGTCAAGGGTCTGCTAATCAGGCATCTCGTCCTCCCAAACGGGTTGTCGGGTACGGAAGGCGTGCTCCGCTTCATCGCGGAAGAGGTCTCCAAAAATTCCTACGTAAATGTAATGGACCAGTACCGCCCATACTGGAGGGCATCGGAGTACGAGGGACTGAACCGACCAATTAACTCCAGGGAATTCGAAGACGCTCTGAATATTACACGGGACCTGGGTCTAACAAGAGGACTCTAATGGGGCAGATGCCTTTTGCCATACCAGTAAGATATTCTATAATCGTTATAGATGCTTCACCAAAACTTTTCTCAAACTATGGAGGGTCTTCATGCAGAATAGCGATGGACTGAGTACTACCGAGGTCTTACTGATAGCGACAAAATACGCTGAAGAAAACGGGATTGACGACGTGGTCGTTGCTTCTACTGGAGGAGAAACTGGGATCAAGGCCGTTGACCACTTTGATCCAGACGAGTTTAACGTCGTGGTCGTTGGCCACTCGACCGGGTTTGGCAAGACCAATGAACAGGAACTGTCTGAGGACGCCGTAGAAAGAATTGAAAAAGCAGGAGGGAAGGTATTCGTGGGCCCGATGATTTTCCACAACATCAATTCCGCAATCGGAGATAAGGAAGGGTATTCCAGCGGCAACCTCGTCGCGGACACGTTAAGGCTCTTCGGGCAA
>JAGXLQ010000230.1 GCA_018334595.1 Candidatus Bipolaricaulota bacterium
GGTGGGTACCGGATACTGGGGAAGGCAAAAAGTATGTGATCTGCAACGTTCCGCCCGAGCACGGGGACACGGGCTACTGGGGGAGAGGAAATTCTTTATACCATAGTTGTTGTTTCTGGTATAAAGGTACAGAGTTAAATTAACCATCAAAGTCGACATTCTCTACCTCCAGTTCCCGCTCTTTTATCGTCTCGAGTTTGCCGTCATCGTCTTCGACCATTACCGCTAATTTGTCGTCTTTGAGCTGGAGCTTGTTTAGGGTAAACTGATTGACGTAAGGCTTTGGAACTTCTATCTCTTCACCCAGTATATCTATGGTACCTATGTCTTTCTTTTTGGCTTTCTCTGTACCGTTTCTGACTATCCTGAGCCAATAGATGGCCGGATCAACTAGGTCGTCTTTTAGCTCGTTTTGGAGTTTTTCGGTCAGTGTGAAGTCCTTGGGTAGTGTCTCATCTTCTATATCTTCGGGATCTATGTTGTTTCCGACTAAGTCGTTATACTTTTCGTACTCCAGGTTGAACTTCTTGATTTCGGCATCTATCTCTTCTTCGTCGGAGAAGCTTAATCTTTCCCAGAACTTTCTGGCAAAGACGGAATTGTAGCCCTCGGTATTCCCGTTGTTCCACGGCTGAGAGCGGGCGGAGTAGATGGGAGTGATACCCAAGTTTAGTATGACTTTGAGAAATCTACCTATGTGACGATCGTATCTACTGTAGAGACCAAACGAGGGGTCGTTATCCAGTCTTAGCGCTTCCGGGAGGGGATGGTCCTTCCAATCCTCTATTAACACTTTTAAGGCTTCGTCAGCCGTCTGTCCTTCGATCCTGTCCGTTAACCCGTATTGATAAGGGCGGATGTATTTTCTGGCCAGAAAATGGACGCCCTCGGATTGGTCCTCGGTGTATCGGGGTCCGACAAAGTCTATTCCCTCCACTACTTTGCCCAGCTTGTCCAAGGTACGTTGGGGATAGTTCATGTACTCGGAGCCGTCTTTTGTCCTTTTGTTGTCTTTTCCGGTAGTCATCCCTTCCTCCCGCAGCGTTTTGGCGATAAAGTAGATCGTCGGTACCTTCTCATCGGGGTAGAGTTTCCTGTAATTTGCTCGGATTACTTGTGGTCCGAAGAAGTAGCTTTGTTCTTTTCGGAGCCTCTTCCTTATTTCGATTACCCTATCCTTTACCTCTTGACCGTATTTGCGCAGGTTGCCCTTTTCCCACCCTCTATTATCAACGGTTACGTCGTCCATCTCAATCCACTTTTTAACCGAGGACCAGTTGGAGACGAGCTTATCCGCTATCTTGTTTATCGAGTAGCCCTGGTCGTAGAGGTCTTTGGCTTTCTGTCGCTTGACTACTAGCAGTTCTTTATGCATAATCAATTAACCGTAAGGGTTCTGTAGGTTCATTGCAAAAACAACCACAGTCTCTACGTTGAAGGAATACACGGAAATCCCTCTGTTTGTCGCGATTGACCAGGAAGGGGGAAAGGTGGCCCGGCTCAAGGAAAAATTCGGCTTCCCGGAGACGGTCTCGCAGGGGTACCTGGGAGAAGAAGATAATCCTCGGCTGACCAGGTTTTACGCGTCCCGGACGGCGGGCACCCTTGCAGGGCTAGGAATTAACGTAAACCTTGCCCCGGTCCTCGATTTGAACGTCAACCCGGAGAGCCCGGCCATCGGTGCCCTGGACAGGAGTTTCTCTGCCGACCCCGAGGTAGTAATCAGAAACGCGGAGATCGTAATCGAGGAGCTGAACAAGCGGGGGATTATGTCGTGCCTGAAGCATTTTCCCGGGCACGGAAGCTCAGCCGGTGACAGCCACGAGGGTATAACTGACGTCTCAGGCACGTGGAGGGAGGTTGAGCTCGAACCATACCGGGAGATCGTACGGGACGGTTACGCTGATTCCATCATGACCGCCCATATCTTCAACTATAACTGGGATACCGAATATCCTGCGACTCTGTCGGAGGAAGTAATTACGGGTATGTTGCGTGAGGACATCGGCTTCGACGGTTTAGTCTTCTCCGACGATATGAACATGGGGGCGATCAGAAAGGAGTATTCGTTGGAGGAGACTATCGAGCGCGCCATTAACGCGGGAGCGGACGTGTTGATCTTTGCTAATAACTTGACATACGACGAGATGATAGCCGTAAAAGCCGTGGATATCGTCAAGAAGCTTATAGAGGAAGGGAGAATAACGGAGTCAAGGATAGACCGGTCCTACGAGAGAATAATCGATGCAAAGGAAAGACTGGAAAATGATTCATGTCAGGGGGACGGAGGTTGATATCTTGTTATCTTCCCCTCCGGGGCTGTAGAGTTCTGTCGATTCCCGAATGGCAAACTAAACGACAGTTCGACCCCAAGACAGACCCTCAAAATCCTTACACCCAGGTTCAGGAGAGCAGTTCTCACCAAACCAGAGCCCTAATGGCTGATAGTGGGTTTGGTCCATGAAAGGTTTGATCGGAAAGCTCGAAGGTACGCCGAATTTACAAGCCCAACTGATCCGTTGAATATTTGGAAAAGAATAATCAGCCGTAAGATTTACGTACCTTATCTCCGGGTCGGTAAACTTCACCTGTTGG
>JAGXLQ010000058.1 GCA_018334595.1 Candidatus Bipolaricaulota bacterium
CTGCCACTCGTCGTAGTAAGGCCTTCTATCCTCAACGCCGATGTTCTTTAGGCCCTTGTTAAAGAGTTCGTCCACGCGCTTCTCCCATTCTACAGGGTTCTCGCTGGCATTCAGGTGCCACATGTGCAGGCTTCCGCCCGAGGTCCAAACGTTATTGCTGCTGTTGGGCTCGATCGGATCGCCGATCAATCCGATAATTACCGACTGGTATTTTCCTCCCAGCAACTGCTGGACCAGTGAGTTGAACTCGATTGGGTTGAACTTGACCTTCATACCGACCTTATTCAGGTCGCTTGAGATTATGTTACCTATGTCGACCCTTTGCTGATTGCCCTTGTTCGTCACTATCGTGAACTCTAGGTCCTCGCCATTCGGAAGTTCCCTGATTCCGTCGTCGTCGGTGTCTTCCAGTCCCAACTCGTCGAGCATGGAGCGCGTCTTGTCGAGATTGTACTCTTCGGGAAATGTTTCGCCCGCCTCTTCGTTGTAATACGGGGAGAGCTTGGAGACCGGGCTATCTTGTGCTACAGCGAGCCTGTTGAATACGTTCTCAATTATGCTTGGGCGGTCTATTGCGTGAGATACGGCACGCCTAAAGTCCTTATTCTGGAATACCTTTGCCAAAGCCTCGTCCTCAGCGTCCCAGTTGAACGTGATAAAGTCCGTCCCTGCCGGGGCCCCTCTGGGTCCCTTGTTGACTATTACGTTCCAATCTTCCTCTTCCTGGTTCTTAAGGAGGAACGGAAGTTTGTCGGCTGCAGGGGCGTATAAGTCGGTTTCGTGGGTCTTGAACTTGAGTGCTTGAGCGTCTGTGTTCTCCACTTGTATTACGGTGTAGCCGTCGATGTAGGGAAGTTGGACGCCGTTCGGTCCCCGCATGTAGTAGTAGGGGTTCCTTTCCAGGACGACCTTCTGCTCCGGTACAAACTGTTTTAATTTGAATGGGCCTGCGCCGACGATCTTTTCGGGCGTCTCCTCTGCGACCTCAAGGCCCCAAGCGCTATTAAATTCTACTCCCGAGATGCCCTCAAGTTGGTGTTTGGGATAAATGTTGACGCCGCCAACCTCCCTGATGAAGGGGCCGTAAACGGTGGGGGTGGTGAACTGGACGGTATATTCGTCTATCTTCTCGACCTCAGGTAATTTTCCGTCTATTGTCATTAGGTCCCTCATGTCCGCCTCGACTTCTTCGTTAAAACAGAGGTCCTTGAACGAGAATACAACGTCCTCTGCGGTAAGGGGTTCACCATCGGAGAACTTCAGACCCTCCCTAAGGTGGAAGGTATAGGTCTTCTTGTCCTCGGAGATCTCCCAGGACTTTGCGAGGGCTGGTACGGTACGGCCCGTAGCTGGGCTGGTCTCCGTCAAACCGGCCATCAATTCTTCTGTGACGTCGGATGACGACGTTTCGCTTGCTACCATGTTGTTAAACGTCTTTGGCAAGGCGGTAGATGAGTACGTCAATGTTCCACCAGGCAACCCGGGCGTTAAAGAACCGAGCCCCCAGTCTTCATCTTCAATGCCTATGGGGACGATAAGCTCATCCTTTGGTAGGTTCGCCTCACGGGCGAAGCCGACGAGGGCAAAACTTGAGAGTACCAATAATAGAGCCAAGCTAAGAACTAGCGTCTTCTTATACATACAAACCTCCTGATAAGAGTGTGTGAAATAATTATATTTAGTTCATTCAAATGAGCGCTGAACAAGCCTTTTTATTATATCTCTCAATACTGCAACCAAAAAGGTTTACCTAACACTACCTACCTGGGATATTTTAAAGAATCGGACAACCACCTCCCGTTCTTGGCACTAATGGATAATCCTTCTGACTTAATTATTCCTCTTAACCCTAAAACTAAGAATAAGCAACAACTCTCATTCGCGCAATTTAAATTGCCCTGTTAATTCTTTTAATAGTGCAATGAGCGTAGCAGTCGGAGGGTATACCGTTAACAAGGCCTAGCGGGTCGCCGGTAGCTGTTATCCCCCTTCCTCTCGCTGAAAAAACGTGCTTAGGGCGAGGAATGCCTCTCCATACCTCCTTGGAAATCCACCGCAATTTGAATGTAAAAGACGGGACATTAGGTGCTTTTCAGCCACCGGCATTCTCTTTTATGCAATGATATCATCGTTACCTACTGCTTAAAATACTGTCGATGTATGTTTTGCTCTCACCTCCTCCACCGTTTGACGGAGATATAAGATAGTTATTAAAACGTCTCTAAATCCCTGATATCATTCTTTTTGCACTTCATCAAACGTTTGCCGAGGTGGTAGCGGAAAAAACTTGAGAGTCTTCAGTCCGGCTCTAATATTGAGACAAACAATGATAACAACTTGGTAACACCTCTCTCCTTATTTGTTTTCTCACGTTTCACAATCTATAAGATTAGCAACTTCCCCGGGTTACGCAATCTAAATTAACCTCCCTTACACAGAATATTTCCTTGTGCAGTGGTGTAGTTATTATTGTTTTTCACCGGAGCGCGGATATTTACGACGGTGATTGCTCTTTGCTCGATGTTTCTTTGAAAAACGTGCTTACGGCGAGGAGGGATATCTCATACAAAATTATGAGAGGAATGGCCATGAAGGCCTGAGAGAAGAGGTCGGTCGGGGTGATAAATGCCGCAACGATGAAGGATATGACGATTGCGTACTTTCTGTTCCTGCGGAGGGTTGAGGGCTTTACTAAACCTATCCTTACGATCAGTACCATTAACAAGGGTAGTTCAAACGCTATCCCCAGGGCAAAGGATAACAACGACGTGAAAGTTACGTAGTTTCTTATCGAGAAGGTAGATACGACGTTGGCACCCCCCACACTTGACAGGAGCCTGACGGTAAAGGGCAGGGCCAACCCCAACGCAACCCCTACACCTAGATAGAATAACGCCCCGCCCAGAACGAAACTGACCCGAAAGGGTGCCTCCTCGTTCTCCATCAGGGCGGGAAGAATGAACCGCCAAGCCTGATACAGAATCCAAGGAGTGGCGAGGATCAGCCCGGTTATCACCGCGAGCTTTAGATAAGTAAGGAATGCCTCAGTCGGGTGGAGGTAGATGAGGTTTTGATCGCCAGAGGCCCTGATAAGAAATTTTAGCAGGCGGAATCTGAAGAAATAGGCAATTCCCCCGAAGAGGACAATCACGGCCAGGGAGTTGATAATCCGCTTTCTTAACTCCTCTAGGTGCTCCCCAAGCGGCCTCTCTTCGTCTTTCATTTAATCAAATTAAAAGTGACGTTCTTTCGTGACTCCAAGGTGGCGCTTACTCTTCCTCGTCCTGTTCGTCCCCGGACTCCCTGTCTGAATCGGGTGTACCGGTTTCGGTGTCCACGTCTATAGCCTCTTTGGTCTCGTCATATTGTTCCTTAATCTTCTGCTTTTCGTTGTTGAATTCCCTTACTCCCTTGCCCAGAGATCGCGCGAGTTCTGGTAATCTTTCTCCGCCAAAAAGAACGAGTATGATTACGAGAATTATAATTAATTCCGTTGGACCTAGCCCAAACATTTTGGTTAACACCTCCATATACGTTGAATAATTTTACCGCATAAGGCCTGCAAATGTAATGGTAAACGGGCTCGTTAGACTCGGTCTTTATTAATACTTTTCAATGGTCTTTCGTTAGGACTGCTCGTCACGGTTGGCGAGGCCGACCAGAACTATTGAAATTCCATAGAGAAGCAGTAGAGGTCCCCACAAAAACATCTGGGTTATCGGGTCGGGGGGAGTCAATACCGCAGCAAGGACGGCAGCCCCAACGAACGCGATCCTCCACTTGCTGGTTAGCGTCTTCTTATCGATCAAGCCGAGTTTGGCGAGGCCATAAGAGACGACCGGCATTTCAAATACGAGACCGAAGATCAGCGTAAATAACATAACAAACGAGGCGTAGTTACCAATGGTGAACGTGGCCTGGACGTTTTCCCCGCTGACACCCTTTAGAAAGTCCAGGGCAAAGGGAAGGACTCCCAACAAAGCAAATCCGGCACCAAGGTAGAAAAATACGCTGCCAGAGATAAATATAGAGGCGAGAAAACCCCTGCTATACTTCTCGTTATCTTCCATGTAGGGGACGAGCAGTTGAATTATCTGATAGAGAATAAAGGGGGCACTAACGATAAGCCCCACGAAAAGGGAGACCTTGATGTACGTAAAGAAGGCCTCTGTGGGATGGATGAATATAAGTTTCTTATCGGTCAGCGGCCTCTGGATGAAATCAAGGACGTAGCCCCTGAAGTAATATGTCCCTCCGGCGAAGATCGAGATCGATAAAATGCTCCAGAGCAACCTTCGTCTCAGGTCCCTGGTATTATCTATAAGGTTCTGAAATATGGTGTCGGACACGTTTTTCCCGCCTGAATTAATTTATAAGAAAAATGCCGAGAATACCCCGGCCTTGGCGTTGTCAGGTCGTCGGCTACAGTTTCCAGTTGCATAGGACTGGGGAGGCATCCCATGGTGTATATCAGACACTCTGCTCCGAACGTAGCTCATCTGTCACCTCTCTTGGGTGACATTGCTTAGACTAATCTCCGCTAAGCCCCGTCCCTTAGGGTGGGGTAGTTGCTTGTTTGTGTTAAGACTCGTTATGCTCGCCTGCCTCGCCCAAACCTGCGTCTTCTACTACATCCGATGGGTTGACGTCTAAGCTCAGTTTATTGACCAGGTCTTCGAGGGCACTCAATTCGACTTCCTCGTCAAGCCACCTGTCTACCTCAGTTTTTCTCACTTTTGTGCTGCCGTTTAAATCCAGAGAGTCGAGTTCGCCGATCTCTATCAGATTGTTCACGTCCTCGACGGATAAACCTAGGTACCTTGCCAGTTCTCTCGGAGAAAGATACGCTTCGATCTTGCCCATTAGCTAACCCTCCAGGTGAAAATTGTCTCACGTGTTCGCTCGTATGGTAAAAACTAACATTTCTTTCGCCAGTTAGTCTCGCCTTCTGTGTCCTTGATCTCGACCCCCAGACCCCTAAGCTGATTCCTTATCTCGTCGGCGAGATCCCATTCTTCCTTTTCTCTGAGGTCATTTCTCAGACCTAAAATCAACTCCATAAGCTCTTCTTCCAGGCCACCGATGGACCTGTTTCGTTCTTCCTGGAAGAGTCCCAGCGGTTTACCAAGAGTTCTTATGACGTTCGCTGCTTTTGCGGCCAGGAAGAGGTCCTCATTCCCTCCCTCGTCGAGAAACTTGTTTGTCTCCTTGACAGTTTCGAATATAACCCCCAGCCCTCCTGGAGTGTTGAAGTCCTTGTCCATTTCCTCTTCGTATTCTTCCCTCAGGTCATCTATCCTGGAAGAGAACTCCTTGCCCCCGGTTGTCTCCGGTTCTTTATCCGCTTCGTACTCGAGGCCAGCTTTCTCTACCCTGTCGAGCAATTCGTAGACCCGATCGACCGCACTGGCGGCGTCCTGAAGATTTTTTTCGCTGAAGTTAAGCGGTTTGCGGTAGTGCGTTGCGAAGTAGAAGTAACGTATCGTTTCCTTGTCATATCTCTTCAAAACGTCTCTGGCGTATTCGAAGTTCCCCAGGGACTTCGACATCTTCTCACCTTTAACTTTGAGAAGGCCGTTATGTAGCCAATATTTGGCAAACTGTTTCCCCGTCCTGGATTCCGCCTGAGCTATCTCGTTTTCGTGATGGGGGAAGATGAGGTCTTCCCCACCGGCGTGAATGTCGATTGTGTCTCCCAGTGTCTTCTGAGCCATGACAGAACACTCAATATGCCACCCAGGCCTTCCTCGCCCCCAGGGGCTATCCCAACTAGGTTCCCCCTCGGAGGAACTCTTCCAGAGGGCGAAGTCGAGGGGGTCCTCCTTCCTTACGTCGACTTCGACCCTTGCTCCGCTCTTCAGGTCGTCGATGGTCCTGCCCGATAGCTTTCCGTAATCTTCGAACTCCCTGACCCTGTAGAAGACTTCACCCGCCATCTCATAGGCATAACCCTTTTCGATCAATGCTTCCACGTACTCGACTATCTCCTCAACGTATTCTGTAACTCGTGGTTGGTTGTCGGCAGGCCTCACCCCCAGGGCTTTTAGGTCCTCGAAGTAAGCATCTGCATACTTTTTGGCCAGCTCTCCCGGCTCTACGCCTTCTTTCTTGGCGCGGTTAATGATCTTGTCGTCCAGGTCCGTAACGTTTTGGGTAAACTCTACCTCAAACCCTTTGAACTGTAGATACCGCCTCAGTCCATCGAAGACTATGAAGGGACGTGCGTTACCAATATGAAAGAAGTTGTAGACCGTCGGTCCACAGGAGTAAAAGCGGACCTTTCCTTCCTCAAGTGGTTGAAACTCCTCCAGTTCTCCGGTCAGTGAATTTCGTAATTTCAGCACCCTGACACCGCCTTGTGTGTTCAGATATTTAAATTATTGCGTTAGATACGGAAAATCGTAGAACCGATATCCTCTGTATTGGCAGAGGAAAACGAAATACCATACTATAGGTTAAACCCCAGCAAGTAAAAACTTTGGGAAATTCTTAGAAAGTATAACGAAAGCTGGGTAAGTTTTACACGTTGACTTGTCCCAGGCCTCTTTGCTGAGGTGCAGTTGACGGGTAAAATCTAATTGTCGGGTCCGACTAATTTAACACCTGGCTCTCCCGTCTTAATTTGGATCGGGTGAATTATGATTTGTTTAACTATTACGGGCCATTTACGTATATAGAGTAGTGATCTTGGAGTATGGACAAAGTGCCTAATAGGATAACAGCGGTTAGAATACTTTCTATCCCCGTTTTGATGTATTTTTTGCTGTCAGGGATGGATCTAGCCGCACTAGCGTTGTTTCTTTTCTCGTCGGTGACCGACTTCCTCGACGGATATATCGCCCGGCGGGGAGGGCACGTAAGTGCCTTCGGTAAATATGCCGACCCCATTGCCGACAAGGTACTCGTATCTACCGTTTTCATTACCTTCGTTCAATTGGATGAGCTTTCCGCTGTGATAGTCGTAATCGTCGTTGCCCGGGAATTCTTGGTCACCGGGCTGAGGTTGGTAGGGAGTGCCCGCGATCTGGTAATCTCGGCAAGTCCGCTGGGTAAGGCGAAGACCGTTACTCAGATAGTTTTGATCGCCTCGATACTTGTGGGCCGCCACTGGAATCTCGGGACGCTCGCAGGTTACCTGCCGGTGATCACCTATTTAATGGTTGCGGCGACTCTCCTGTCGGGGACCGACTACGCTTACAGGAATAAAAGGTTAATCGAGGATGTGTTTTGAACAGGAAAGCGGGGAGGTCAAGTTTAGGCCTTTTGCAGGTTGTCGAGCGGTACCTCGTAGTCCGCCCAGAGGCCTTCAAGATCGTAAAAAAGACGGACGTCTTCGTCAAAGACGTGTACGAAATACTCTCCGTAGTCCAAAACTACCCACGACCCAGAGTCCAGACCTTCCCGACGGAGTAGGTCCCCGGAGAACTTCTCTTCCAAGTCCTCCGCTATTGCCCTCACGTGCTTTGGGTTAGTTCCGTTAGCCAGGACGAAAAAACTGGCCGCAATGCTGTGCTGACGCATGTCGAGGACGCTAACTTCCTCGCCCTTCTTCTCATCTATAATGTGAACTATCTCGAGTAGGGCCTTCTTGTCGGTGGTATTAAGTGACAAAGCTTGGTGATCCCTTTCCCAGTACTAATAAAAGGTTTGCCTCTGAAGGTATGTTGACGCCTGATTCTTCTATGGCGGTCAGGTTATCCTGAAATTCGGATTCGGAGACAATCGTTACCGAATATGGAAGTTTAGACTTCAGCATTTGCGCGGCCTTCTCCACGTCCTCAGTATCAGCAAGCGTCACGATATAACTTGTTTCGTAGTCAAAACGGTTGGCGTTGTCGGTCCCTGTAACGGCAAAACCCTCGCTTCCCAGCTTGTCCGCGGTCATCCGGGCAAGGTAGTTGCTC
This sequence comes from Candidatus Bipolaricaulota bacterium, assembly GCA_018334595.1. Classification (GTDB taxonomy): domain Bacteria; phylum Bipolaricaulota; class Bipolaricaulia; order M55B111; family M55B111; genus M55B111. The sequence goes on from JAGXLQ010000058.1 coordinate 7,905, forward strand.
CCCTCTCCGTTTAATATGTATGGGCTAACGTCGGAGTTTCCGAACAGGCCGAGGCCGTTAATTTCGGA
>JAGXLQ010000231.1 GCA_018334595.1 Candidatus Bipolaricaulota bacterium
ACCGAAGCCGACAGGGAGGTTTTTACCGAAGAAGAATTAAGACAGGGGTTTCGCCTTTCCTGCAGAATAGACGTTTCGGAGGACTTGGTGGTCGAGATCCCGCACTGGGCAAAAGGTAAGGCCAAGGAAGCAACTGCCAAGGCCGAGCTTGACAAGCAAATAGTGAACGTAAAGCCCGATTGTCTGATCGAGCGCAGGTACCTCGAACTAAATCCCCCGGGTAGAGGCGATCAACGGGCGGATGCTCAGAGAATTGTGGACGAGGTAGGAAGCGATTACAGGTTCTATTTAGACGGGTTGGCCGATCTCCCGAGCGAAGTCCGGGATGCAGACTACGAACTCACGGCGACGCTGGACACCAAGGATAAGAGGGTACTGTCCGTGGACCCCGGCGATAAGCAGTACGAACTATACGGGATGGCCTTCGACATAGGTACGACAACGGTCGCCGGTTACGGCATGGACCTGGAGACGGGTCGAACGTTGAACGTCAACTCGCAGGAAAACCCCCAGGGCCAGTTCGGAGCGGACGTCGTTACGAGGATCAAATACGTCCGGGAAAACGAAGGCGGGCTCGAGCGCATTCAGGAAGTCGTCATTGAGGCAGCCAACAAGCTTGTAGACCAGTTCATCGAAGAGGAGAAGATTGAGCGAAAGGACATATTCAAGGCTACGTTCGTTGGTAATACAATAATGCTTCACCTGCTCACCGGTGTAGACCCAACACATCTAGATCAATCACCCTATATCCCCTCTTTTACCCGCAGCCAGTCATTCAGGGCGAAGGAGCTGGGGATTAACATCAACCCCGGTGGCAAGGTCACGCTGTTACCTTCTCTGGCCGGATACATTGGGGCGGACATCATGGCCGGCATTCTCCAGACGGAGATGCACAAGACCGATGAGTTGTCGCTTCTTGTTGATATTGGTACTAACGGCGAAATGGTTCTTGGCAACAAGGACAGGCTGTACGCGGCATCGACTGCGGCAGGCCCTGCCTTCGAGGGAGCCAATATCGAGCAGGGCATGACCGCACGCTCCGGCGCAATATCCCATGTGGACATAGACGAGGACGGACAGCTCAAGATTGAGGTAATAAACGACAAACAGCCGATCGGTCTTTGCGGGTCGGGTATTGTCGATGCCGTGGGAGAGCTGCTGAACGCCAATTTGATAGAATCAAAAGGAAACATAACCTCGGGGAAGGAAAAACTTCCCCGCCCCACGATCAACCCGCTGGGCAACAGGATGATAGATATGGACGGCCAGAAGGCATTCTGGCTCCATATCGACACCAACCCGGTATTCATTACCCAGAGGGACGTGCGCGAGGTGCAGTTGGCAAAAGGGGCCATCAAAGCGGGAATTGACATATTGCTGGAAGAGTACGGTGCCGACCAGGAAGAGATAGACAAGGTTTACCTGGCCGGGGCGTTTGGTAACTACCTGAGAAAGGAGAACATAATGCGGCTGGGCGTCCTTCCAAACATCGCTATAGACAAAGTTATCTCCGTTGGCAATACGGCTGGACAGGGAGCGAAATTGGCCCTGTTTAACAAGGGTAAGATGGAAGAAGTCGAGGAGATTACCAAAAACGTGGAATATATCGAGTTGTCCTTCAGGGAGGACTTCTCGGACAAGTTTATGAAGGAGATGAGGTTTCCCGACCCCGATACGTTGAAGATGTAATCCGGTAGGAGACAGAGGGCCGACTAGGTAAGCCGGCCCTCTGTCTATTCTACTCGTTTTCCCTTTCCGGAAAGGTAATCTTTCGACTTTTCTTAACAAGGCCAGCTTGACCGACTACGACCGGTCTCTTCTAATTCTCCACTCCTCTTTTGCTCCAAATTAATTAGAACGTTAACCTGCTTTATCGAACCACCTTCGGAAAATAAGTAGACTTAGGTGTTTTCCCCGGGGACAAGTCCACCCATAAGCAGGGGTAGCCATGCGAAATTCAAAATCTTTAGTCGTGTTATTTGTAGGCTTAATACTTGTTTTTCCACCTTTAACTGGTGTCGGGGTACAGGCGAGTCCGATCCGTAGTCAAAGTGTTGAAATGGGCGAATCTGAAAGTTTAAGTCTTGTTTTCGGTCCTATAGAGGAACATGGGAGAGTGCAGGTTACGGATGAGAGGTTGGATGAAGAAGAAGGTGAGTTTGGGACAATTCTTGTAGCTACTGCAATTGCCCCAAACGAAATGACTGATGCATGTCGAGGAGCTCTTTACTCAATAACTAGTTACGAAACTATCACGAGGAACTCGGAGGGAAGGCCAACGATAGCAGGCAAAATCGGTGCCGGTGTGGCGGGTTTCGCCGCCGGGTTATCCCCCGGGCCTTCTGATCCGGTAGGGTTGGCTACAGGGGTTTTAGGTGGATTGACAATCATTATAGACACGCTCCGATAAGGACTTTTCAGAGTGATTTTCATGGGGCAATCGGAAGTCGTTTTGATGATCCTGGTGATGGCCAAGGACCGTTGAGAGAAGTTGGTGAATTCTTTAATCCGTTCAACAACAGGTGGTAATCTTCTTATGCGTCCTAAAGGAAGAAAACTTTGGCCAGTGTTGTTTATTATTTTAT
>JAGXLQ010000059.1 GCA_018334595.1 Candidatus Bipolaricaulota bacterium
AACTACCTGTCTGTATGGTGTAGCCGCTACCGTCTACTAAGCCCAGTAGTTCTGCCTCGTTGTCCTCCATGCCAAACAGGTTGTCCACGTAGAGGCTGGGGCCATCTGGTATCTTCCCGTAGAGGGTCAGCTCGTAGCCGGAGCCGTATACCTCTTCGTCCTCTAAGTACTCCAGCACGAAGGTGTTCTCTATGCCTATACCTGAAAGGACGGTATCCGCCTCCCCCTTGAAGTAGTTGATCCTGCTGTTGTCTGGGTCGTAGGAGAGGGTGGAGTAGGTATCCAACAGCCCCAAGCTGTAGTCGAGGCCGAACTTCTGGGAGTGGTAACTGTCTTCTGTAAAGACGGAAGACAAAGATAACCTCATGTCCTTTAAGTAATAGGTAACTTCCAGATCGGACCTGTAGGTGATTAACGATGATGTCTGTGGGTTCAGGTAGAGATCGTTGGTGAAGGAGCCGGTGAGGGTGTCTTCACCGTGGGCGGAAACACTTAGCGAAATTACAACCATTAATATGGTTAACGCCAGTACTTTAAACTGTTCTTTTAAAACAAGCTGCAATGGCAAAACCTCCTGCATATTCAAACGGTTATACTTGAAATATCTCCGAAATAGTTTTTTAAAGGGTTTAAGAGAAGTCTGAACTTCAGAATGTAAGTATAAGCGTGGAGAAACCCCCCGTTTCTCGTTTTGATAAAAATACGACTAATCAGTATAGGTTATAATAGGTTCAAATTATTTGCAAGTATCCAGGACGGAAAGCCATTAATCCCAGGGTGTAAGCAAAACTATTCGCCTCGAAAAAACGTCCCCCATCTACTTTGACAAATCTCACATACTCGTTACAATAATCGTAGTTTAACCCAGTATATTTTTATTATATTGCTATGTTTCGTCGAGAGGGATATCAAATGAAACTAGAGAATAAGAAAAAACTGACCTTGCATAGGCACATTTCTCACCACTTAACTGTTCCCATCTTAAATAGGAGGAAAAACTTATGATCGAACAGAACTTTCTTACGGACGATCTACTTGCAGAAGAAGAAATACAAAAAATCCATGATACAACCATGGAAATATTCGAAGAAACTGGCGTGGAGGTGCACAATGACGAGGCCCTACAAATATACGCGGACCACGGTGCAAGGGTAGAGGGCGAAAAGGTCTACTTTGACGAGGACCTCGTCAAAGAGTACGTCGGTAAGGCACCTTCCAAATTTAAACTTCACGCGAGAAATCCCGAGAACGACGTAACAGTAGGCGGAAAGGGCGCAGTGCTGGCCCCCGGTTATGGAGCTCCCTGGGTAACTGATTCCAACGGAAACAACCGTGATGCCACCTACGAGGACTACGTAAACTTCACCAAGCTTGCTTCCGCAAGCGACAACCTGGACGTCCTCGGAGGAGTTCTCGTGGAACCGACTGACCTGGCAGACGAAGAGCGGCACGTCAAGATGTTCTACGCCGCGGCAAAGAACTCGGACAAACCCCTTATGGGTAGCGCCCTTGGGAAGAAGAAGGCGAGGGACATAATCAAGATGTCCAGCCTTCTCCACGGCGAGGACGAGATAGTCGACGACCGCCCCGTAGTCATCACCCTGATCAATACCACCAGTCCGTTGAACTACGACGACAGGATGTTGCAGGCGTTGATGGAACATGCCAGGTACAACCAGGCTACAGTTATTGCCTCCCTTATCATGGCCGGCTCCACCGGTCCGATAACTGTGGCTGGCACGATAACGCTCCAGAACGTAGAGGTTCTGGCAGGTGTAATACTTTCCCAGATGGTCAACCCGGGTGCGCCCGTCGTCTACGGATCGGCATCGACGATCGTCGATCTCAACACGGGAGACCTGGCGGTTGGCAGCCCGGAATACGCGAAGTTCGTTGGCGCTACGGCTCAGCTTGCGCGCCATTACGGCCTCCCCTGCAGAGGCGGAGGTTCGATAACGGACTCCCTAATGGTCGACGGACAGGCCGGCTACGAGTCGATGATGATGTTCAACGCCACGGTAAACCACGGCATGGACTTCGTCCTGCACTCGGCCGGACTGCTGAAGAACTACATGGCCATGTCCTACGAGAAGTTCGTCATGGACGACGAGATCCTCGACATGGTCAACAACTACCAGGGGGGTCTGGAGGTATCCGAGGACTCGATCGACAAGAAGGCGATTCAGCACGTCGGTCATTCCGGTCACTACCTCAAGGAGCCGAGCACGATCAAGCACATGAAGGACTTCCGCGTCCCGGCGCTCAGCAACAGAAAGGGCTTCGAAGCGGAGGGGGCACTCGTTAGGACTTACGAGAGGGCCCACGATCTCTGCGAGGAGATCCTCGATGGCTTCGAGCCACCCGCACTTGACCCGGAAATCGACGAGAAGCTACAGAACCACCTGGACGAGATCTAACACTGTAACCACTACCTGTGGTTACTATATTTTGTTGCGCCATGTGGGGTCCTGTATCTAATCTGTTAGATTATTGCTGACCCGTGGTGGGTACTGGGTTAAACTATTAAGTTATCGTGGTAACAATCACAATAAAGACTAATAACTACCCACTAAATTGACTAGGAGGTTAACTCTACACATGAACAAAGAGAAAAGCTTTGATTCATTTATATTTGGAGTTTCGGCCGTCTTGATTGTACTCTTCGTGCTCTGGTCGATCGTATTCCCGGCCAACATGGAGAACGTGATCAACATGGTGTTCGACTGGATGACGACGTCCTGGGCCTTTCTCTGGCTGCTGACGGTCTTTCTCCTCGTGGCTGGCGCCTTCGTGCTGCTGGTGACGGACTACGGGAAGATGAAGCTCGGTCTGCCCGATTCCAAGCCCGAGTTCTCGAACTTTTCGTGGTTTGCCATGCTGTTCGGGGCGGCCATCGCCGCGGGAATAGTGTTCTGGGGTCCCGCCGAGCCGGCGTACCATTACATGAGCACTCCGCCCTACTTCGGCGGAGAGGCGATGACCCCGATGGCAGCCAACAACGCCATGACCACTTCATTCTTTCACTGGGGCCTTAGTGCGTGGGCGATCTACGCCATGCTCACCATACCTTTGGCCCACGTCTGTTACACGCAGGGGTTACCCTTCCGGTTCTCCAGCGCGTTTTACTATGTAATCGGCGATCGCGTGAGAGGGTTCTGGGGCAAGGTGCTGGACGTCCTAGCAATATTTGCGACAGTGGGAGGAATGGCGACGACCACGGGATTGATTGCGCTTCAGTTCTCGGCCGGGTTGAAGTACTACTACGGGTTCTCCCTGCCCGGCTACGCCACGTACTTGATCATAGGAGCGCTGACGGCTATCTTCACTATTGCCGTCTACACCGGTCTGCACAAGGGCGTGAAACTGATCGGTGATATCAATATGTGGCTGTTTATCGGCGTCTTCTTCTTCGTGTTCGTCTTCGGACCGACGCTCTTTTTCCTCAACCTCACGACCAACGCCGTCGGTGACTACCTGGCTAACTTCCTGCAGATGAGCCTCTATACCGGAGGAAGTTCTGAGGGAGCGATGGGCTGGCTCGGTGGCTGGACGATATTCTACTGGGCATGGTGGATAGCGTGGGCACCGTTTGTCGCTCAGTTTATCGCCAGGATCTCTAAGGGGAGGACAATCAGGGAGACTATCGGTGCAGTCTTGATCCTACCGACCATCGCCAACCTGCTGTGGTACGGTGTTATCGGTGGAGCTGGAATCAACTTTGACGTCACCGGAGTGATTCAGGAACACGGGGTGGAGAGCGCGATATTTGCCACCCTCCAACACCTGCCGCTCACTCCCCTCTTGGTAATCGTGGCGCTCTTCTTGATCGCCGGCTTCTTCCTCACCAGTGCAAACGGCGCGGCGGTGGCGCTGGCGCAGTTTGTCTCGGGGAAGGAGGAGACGAGCAAGCACATGCGTGCCTTCTGGGGTATCGCCCTCGGTGTAATCGGGGCGATCCTGGCGGCAACGGGGAGCCTGGAGGTCATCCAGACCGCGTCCATTGCCACCGCCTTCCCGCTGATGTTTCTCTTCTTGGCTATGCTCTACGGAACCTTCCGTGGGCTGAACAAGTACAAGAAGGACGAGATCGAGGCGGGAGAGGTCAAGGAAGAAATCGCGTAAACTCAGTTGAATGTAGGGTTTGAACCACAAATAGTACTGGCCCCGTTTGACCGCGGGGCCTTTTCTTTTCAGTCCGATATCCGATGTCGCTTACATATCAACGTCACACATATGAATTAGGATCTCTTACATAAGAGGCCATGAACTGGTTGATGAGTTGACGAACTGCAAGCTATAGTGTAGGTTAACCTAGTTGAAATCATACGGTAAGAACAACGGCCGGACCCCTAGACGGCTCGGACGGTTGGGACCGTCAGGACGGTTTAGACAGTTATGGCCGTTTTTCCTTGACAAAACCAAAGAACTTCTGTAATATAATCTCACCTTACAATAGAAGAGGATAAAAGATGTCAACCTTTAACCTAATCGGGGACTTTTCTGGAATTGCAGTCATCTCTGTAACCTCTTCTACGACCACCACGACGACGGGAGGGTTCTCTCCCTCCAATCTCCTTACGTACCTATAACAAGTCTTTTCTGATTTCTTTAAGTATCAGATAAACTACCGAAATTAGTCGTTACCGATATCCAAACCAATATTTACTCTTTTAATTTCGCAAAACGAAGGTGGTTATAATGAAATGGCAAGGTGTTCTCCATAAGTACTTTGATTACTTACCGCTAGAAGATAGAGACAACATCGTGAGTTTAACCGAGGGTAATACCCCGCTGATCAGGGCGAAGAACGTAGAGGACGTCTTGGAAGACGACTTGGAGGTATATCTCAAGTTCGAGGGGGCCAATCCCACCGGCTCCTTCAAGGACAGGGGGATGACCGTGGCCGTCTCCAAGGCGGTAGAGAACGGGGACAGGGCAGTCATCTGCGCCTCGACAGGAAATACGTCCGCCTCGGCGGCGGCATTTGCCGCCAAGTCGGGGCTGGAGGCGATAGTGCTCATCCCTGAGGGGAAGATCGCCTTCGGCAAGCTCTCCCAGGCGATGATGCACGGGGCCAACGTAATCCAGGTCGAGGGGAACTTCGACGAGGCGCTGGAGCTGGTCCTCGAACTGTCCGACAACTATCCGGTGACTCTGGTCAACTCCCTCAACCCGAACAGGATCGAGGGCCAGAAGACCGCCTCCTTTGAGGTCTCCGACTTCCTGGGCGACGCCCCCGACTACCACATGCTGCCGGTGGGGAACGCGGGAAACATCACCGCCTACTGGAAGGGCTACAAGGAGTACTACGACTCGGGCGTGACGAGTAAACTGCCCAAGATGACAGGGTTTCAGGCCGCCGGTGCTGCCCCGATAGTTGACGGTGCCAGGGTGGAAAACCCCGAGACCGTCGCCACGGCGATCAGGATAGGGAATCCGGCGAGCTGGGAAAAGGCGGAGAACGCCCGTGACGAATCGGGTGGACTGATCGACAAGGCGTCGGACGAGGAACTGATCGAGGCCTACAAGGTGCTCGCCGGAAAGGAAGGCGTCTTCTGCGAGCCGGCCTCGGCGGCCTCGGTGGCGGGGCTGTTGAAGTTGGACGGGACCGGTTACTTTGAGGACGGAAGTACGGTGACCTGCACGTTGACCGGACACGGGCTCAAGGACCCCGACATCGCCATAGAATCGAGTGAACAGCCGGAGACCGTCGGGGCGAACGTTGACGAGGTACTGGGGGTGGCAGGTTTATGAGGTACATAATACTACAGGGTGACGGCATGGCGGACTATTCCCAGCCGGGAATCTCTTACCAGACGCCGTTGGAGGCGGCTGATACGCCCAACATGGACAGGATCTCCTCCTCGGGAATGATCGGTCTCATAGATACTATCCCTCCCGGGATGACCGCCGGAAGCTCCGTGGGCAACATGAGCCTGATGGGGCTGGACCCGGCGGAGAACTTCTCCGGCAGGGCCCCGCTGGAGGCGAAGGGCCTGGGGTTGAACCTGGGAGATGACGACCTCGTCTTCCGTTGCAACCTGGTAAAGCTAGGTGAATCGGAGAGAGGGACGATCATGGAGGACTACAGCGGTGGCCACCTCAAAAGCTCCGAGGCGAGCTCCTACATCGAACGCTTAAACAAGGGGATAGACGAAGAGGAGTTCGACTTCTACCCGGGGTTGAGCTACCGCAACCTCCTGGTCTGGAAGGGCGCAAAGAGGAAGGTGGACTGGAGGAAAATAGACCTGACTCCACCGCACGACATCAGCGGACAGGCGATCGACGGGCACCTCCCCGGGGGCGAGGCCGGTGACGTGCTCGCCTCCCTGCAGGAGAGGGGGAGCTCTCTCGTCGAGAGCGGCGAAAACGCAAACGCCGTATGGTTCTGGGGGGCCGGGGTAAAGCCGGACGTACCCACCTTCAAGGGCCGCTACGGGCTGTCCGGGGCGGTGATCAGCGCCGTCGACCTCATCAGGGGCCTCGGTTCCTACGCGGGACTGGAGCCAATAGACGTTCCCGGGGCAACCGGCTTTATCGACACAAACTACGCCGGCAAGGTCGACGCCGTTCTGGATAGTTTAACGGACGACACACTTGTCTATCTCCACGTTGAAGCCCCCGACGAGGCGTCCCATATGGGCGACCTCGACCTGAAGATAGAGGCGATAGAGAGGATAGATCGCAAGGTCCTCGGTCCGTTGATCGATGCCCTGGAGGGAGAGGAGGACGTCCGGATAATGGTGGTGACCGACCATATTACCAGCGTGGAGAGCAAGACCCACGAACCCGGGGCGGTCCCCTTTGCCATCGCCGACTTTCCCTTAAAAAAGAACCCCAGGCTTGTCCGCTTCTCCGAGAGTAACGGGTGCAAAAACGACAGGTTCAACTCCGGGGAGGCGTTGCTCGATCAGTTTATCGTCAGAGACGACGTCCACAGGAGGGCGGTCGGGTCGCCCTGAGTGGCTTGATGTTAACTATTCAGGAAGGACGCCTGTAATGGCGGGATAATTGCGGGACGGGAAACTCCTCCCGCCCCGCAATTGTATCTAACTATTCCAGGTCGTACTCCTCCATGACAGCGTCGACGGACGCTCCCTCGTGGACTATCTCCTGCAAGGAGGCGACGACCCGCTTCATCTCCTCTACGGGCCGCTGCCAGACGTTTCGCCCGAAGATTGTCCCTCTGGCACCCGCGTCCACGCCCTGTCTAGCGGACTCGAGGACGCCGCGCAGGCCGTCCCGCTTGGGACCACCCAGCATGACGACGGGGACGTTGGCGTTATCACAGATCTCTCTGAAACCCTCGTATCCCCCGGGACCGGGATAGGGGGCCTTCAGCACGTCGGCGCCCAGTTCCAGGCCGATCCGGCAGCCGTCGGCGATGATCTCGGGGTCGTTTTTTCTCTCCTCGTCGATGTAATCTCCCATCGTCGTTGGCTCTATCATGACTGGCATGTCGTGTTTCTCGCCCTCGTTGACTACCTCCGATACGTGTTTGACGTAGTCCAGGTACAGGTCGGGACTCAGGCCGAGCGGAAGCAGCACTTTGACCGCGTCAGCGCCGTACTCCTCCGCTATACCGAGGTCGAGGATGTTACAATGGCCGATTATCTCGTCGGCGTCGATCGGCGTCTTCCACGACGGCCACATTTGGTTGAAGTCGGCGGCCAGGATTGTCGCCGGGGGGTCGTCCAGCCCCGAAAGGTATTCCCTCGCCTGTTTTAGCACGCCGAAGTTTACCAACAAAGCGTCCGGCCCCAGCTTCACAAATCTCTTTAGGGCTTCGATGGGGTCCTCGAGCCCCTGTTGAACTCCGAGCATTATCCCGTGGTCCATGGGCAACATTACGCTATTGCCGGTCTCGTCGTTGAAAAGGTTGTCAATTCGTTCTTCTCTCTTCTCCATAAGTTGAGCAAGTATACTTGCCTCTCACCTCTCTGTAATTGTTCCT
>JAGXLQ010000232.1 GCA_018334595.1 Candidatus Bipolaricaulota bacterium
GATTCCTCGTCGACCTCGCACCCACCGTCGGAAAGTAATTCTCTGGTCGCGGGCTCCTCGACCAAAATCCCCTTTTCTTCCAGGATGGTGAGCGCCGCTTCGTGTATCTTGTTAACCTGTTCGGGCGAAACCAGCTGTAATTGGCCGCCCCGTGTCCCCTCTCTCAATTTTATCACTCCTTTTTTACCTGAACCAAATTGACAATAACAATAAATGCCCTGGTTGCGTCATAAAATTAGTTGTTTATCCGAGTGCTTCCATTCCGTTTAACCAGTAATCAACGGTATTTGGGTACTTTTCGGCGAATTTTTCCCCTGCCGCGTCATCGTACTGTTCGTACATATCCGTAAGTTCGTTGACCTTATCGACTGGCAGGTAAAAACGGCTCAGAAATTCGCTGACCTCGTTTGGGAATACGCTCATGAAGTCTTTTCTTCCGACCATGTGACATCTCTCTTCCTCACCAAGAATCCCTTTGGGTTCGTCAATGCAGTGGACAGGGAAGCGCGCAAACGCGAAGTGAGGCTTCCATAGCGTTACTACCGTCCATTGATCCCTCTGTATCCTTCTCTTCAGTTCTGCGACCATTGCATAATCGCTGGAATCTTTGAGCTCCCAATCTTCAAGGGCTGGATACTCGTCCATCATTACTTCAGAATGCTGCATCAGCCCTGCACCGGGGTCGATTCCGACGATTTCCCCACCCATCTTTTCCTTTACTTCTTCCTTGCTCAGGTCTTCAACTGAACTGACGACGTCCTCTGGAACGTAGTCGGGCACAGCCCAACAGAGAAGTGCGTCCTCGTATATCGGGCCAAAGTCCGTTAACTCCGCGGCTGATTTATCCCAGTAGGCCTCGTGTGTGAGCGGGAGCCAGGACTCGATAAACAGATCCATGTCCCCCTGGGCGATCGCGGTGTACGCGGCGCCGATATCGGGGTTCATTGTCTTTACCTCTAATCCCAATTCTTCCCTAAGCAGGTAGGCAATCAAGCTGCCATTTGCTAATGATTCGGACCAGGGAACTATACCGAACGTTAACGTGTCCTTCTTCTCCGCGGTCGCGGTTATAGAAAAACTGCTTACCCCAATGAACAGGGCTATGATCATTACAGAAACTGTAAAAACTTTTCCCTTGTTAAACATGCAAGTGCACCTCCTAAATTGATTAAGGCACAAGCCTGTATAAAATGAAATTTTCATGAAACCTTGCCCATATGCTTTCTATCACCTCCAAGACGGTGAGCCACACACTTTACCAGGGCATTTATTGCTGACAGTGAGTTTAGCCTCCCGGCTCATTTTATGAATTTCTCGGCCTCATAGCTCTATACCTTGCTACAAGTGCCGTTTTGCGTCAGGGCTATCTTTTTACCTTAAAAACAGCTAACGGTAAAAGTTATAGTTCAATGAAGTCTAACTCCAACTTGTCCAATGTTTCTTGGGTCGGTCTTCCGGAGGAATCCCATCCTCTGGCCTGATAATATCTTTTCAGCATATCTATGTACTTTTCTCTATCGAGGGATTGACCTTGGAGGTTTCCTTTGCTTAGAGGCTCGTCAAACCACCTGTCAGGTGGTACGTCCGTTTCGATGTCCCAGTTCTCGCCCCGCTCTCGGACCATGATCGACCTGATTACCGTGTAAAGTCTATCGGCTACTTCGTTAAAGTAATCCCAGGTCAACGACTCACCAGTTGCCGCTTCGAAGAATTTTTCGTACCAGTCGAGCGAAAAGCCAAGTTCAACCCAGGGCAGCCTGCAAACAGTGAACGCCTCAAATACTCCCCCCCTCTTCCGCTGCAGGTTTATAATCTCCTCTATTTTGCGATCGGTATACCCAAACCTGTCGTTTTCAAGTTCCCATCCAATGACCCAGCAGTCTTTGTGGTGACCGCCTATTGAACTTGTCCCGTAGCCAAGTGCCATCCCCGGTAGCGCGTGGCAGTCGTACGCTGAGATCTCCAGACCTTTCACATGCATTGCAAACTTTTCAGACCCCTGTCCGACCTCCTCAGCCATTCTCTTAGTGCCATTTGCCAGGTGATCGCCAAGGCCTTCCCTGTTAGCAATTTTACCAATCAGCTGTCTCGCTGCTTCGAAATCCCCAAACCCAAAGTCTTCGTCCAGCAAGCCCTTCTCGGCAAGCTCCATGGCAAATGCGATCGAAGAACCTGTAGAAATCGTGTCCAGGCCGTACTCATCGCAGATCCTGTTTAACGTACCGATTTCCTGCATGTCGGTCATTCCTAGATTTGGTCCCAGCATCCCCACGTTTTCGTAGTCTAGTTCGGACTCATGTCCCCGGGAGTCCTCGATGACGTTTCCGCACTGCATGTTGCAATTAGGGCACCCTCGCCTGTCAACTTTCTCCTTTTCCATGGCGAACCCGTCGATCCTATCTGCATCTTCGAATTGTCCTTCGCTAAAATTTCTCGTCGGCAGCAACGAGTTTTCGTTACAGTAGGAAAACACCTGCATTGTTCCCTGTCTCGTCCAAAAGTCGTAGCCGTCCTTGTTTGAGATGTCCTTGTATGATTCCTTTGTAAGCTCGCGGAGGCGTTCCGGATCGTGGATCTCG
>JAGXLQ010000233.1 GCA_018334595.1 Candidatus Bipolaricaulota bacterium
GGAGTACTCACCTCCCAGAAAGCGGTCCATCAGATGTCTGGCTCTCCCTTGCCGTAGGCACCCCAGCCGCTTTTGTTTTTTAACCTCCCGGCCCCGTCCGTCTCCGAAAACCTTGACGCCTATAAGGTAGAGATTTTCCACCGATGGGTCGACGTACCTTAGTTAGGGGCAGCACCAGTTCAAGTCGGGCAGGCGCCACCCTCCCGGGAGGGAATCTTTGTTCGACTTGAACCTATGCGGCCCCCCGTATGCACCGGGCCGGAGTTGTCGCTGCCGTAGCGCTTGCAAAACTCCTCCGTCACTTGGTGATTTAGGTGTACGGGGAACCAGTCCGGTCCCCTTTCTTGACTGCCCTATAGCTCCGTTTGTCCCTTAGGTCTGTAAACTTTTCGTAGGTTGGTCCAGTAAAAGGCATACGGTTTCCGTCTTTGAGTCCTGGTTGTCAACGTCGGTGGCCGCTCGTTTGCCTCTGTATATATCGGCACCGTATTGGTCAAAACGACGGACGGAGGTCGACGATTTGACAATTTCACCACCCCGAGGATAAAGGGTGGCGACAGCGAGTAATTACCTATTTCCGAAACTCCTTCTTGTAGCCCTCGAAGTCCCAACCCTTAAGGAACCTTCTTGCGGAATCCCGTCCGGACTCGAATAGCTTGCGCTTTTCGCCAGCGGACAGGTTGAAGGAGAGTGGGTTAATCCCGTCGGAGGGTATCGGTACGGTCCTCACGGCGTTGGAGCCTTCTTGATGCTCGTTATCGTGAGCCTCGAGAGTGGTGTAGAACAGCTCTCGTAGAAAGCTTAAGGGCCCGTGTATCGGCTGGTTGTTTTCCAGCAGTTTAAAGCCAAACGTGGGAAACCGGGGTACTTCTTGCCTGTCGAATAGCCAGACGGGGAAGTTACTGAGTATTCCGCCGTCTACTACGAAGGAGCCGTTCAGCCGTTTGGGCTTAAAGAAGACCGGAAAAAGGAGGCTCATTCCCACGGCTCTTGCTACCGAGAGCCTGTCCGGATCCTCTCCATACCTCCTGACCTCCTGGGGCAACACCAGCATGTTCCGGTTGGAAATGTCCGAGGCAATTATCCGGAGCCGGTATCGATATTCGTCCTCCTGAGAACGGGTCCTGAGGTCGGCGAAGGTTTCCACCCCCTTATTGTGTAACCTCTCCTCCAGCCAGCTCACCAGGGGGGTGCTTTCGTTTACACCGTAATCGCGCAGGAGGCCAAGAATTATGGAAAAGGGGTGAGACAGGATATCCCAACGGGTCGTGTAATCGAGCAATTGACCGTAATCAAGGTCCATAATGAGGTCTTGTAGCTCCAGCGCCGAATAACCTGCGGCCAAAAGAGAGGCGACGATGGCTCCCGAGGACGTACCGGCGACCCTTTGCCAGTCCGTGTAACCCTCCTCTTCAAAAACGGTGAGGCTACCGACCAGACCGATCCCCTTCACCCCGCCACCTTCAAAGACCCCGTCAGCTTTTTTCATCCTGCCCCCACTTGTTTGCCCTCTGTTTTCCGACGCTTGGACATGCCAAACGTCACCGCCGTCTGGACTATGAGGGGGCCAACCGCGTAAGTCCATTAACCAGGTTAAGTAGAGGGTTTAGTCTTTCCCGGAGAAAGTGGAAGGGTCGGGCCAGCCTGATCTACCCCGGGTTATACTGGGGGAAGGTTCGGGAAAGTTACAGCCTGCTGGCGAGAGGAGAACTGTCGTCTACGATCGTAAAATCACTTGCGCCGTGGCCAAAACGGGATCTCAACTCCTCAACTAGACTCGGTTTCCCGCCGCCCTTATCGACCTCCCATACGAAGAGTTTTGCGCCGTACTTGTCGAGGCCAAAAAGGTAATCTGATCTCCCGTCCGTAAAGTAGATGTCATTTCCCGGACTTTCGTATGACGATATGCAAAGAGAAGGATTGTCCTTCGGGTATAGTGGGCAGAAAGGCCGTTCCACGCTAAGCAAATAGTATTCCCGTTTTAGTATCTCCACGGAATTGATGGTATGGTTGTCCTTCGCGTACACTCTGTGGGTATCGATCTCCGCCCTGTTGTCGATGTCCCAGACGGTGATCGTCCCGGAACCATCTATCGTCTCCAGGGTACTGGTGTCTCTATCCACGCAGTAGTCAACAAAGCCGTTCTGGCTTTTTGCGGGTAATTTCTTTTCGCTTGTGAGGCGGTTGTACGAGCCAGTCTCCGTCTCGTACAAGAATAACGAGTCTCCCGACAAAAAAGCTATACCGGAGTCCCCGACCCTTTTTACCCCTCTCGCCCTCGGCAAATTACTCGATATCCTCGATGCCAGTACTTTATTCGGTTGCGGGTCGTCCACGCTTAACTCCCATTCAAAGACCCCTGACCGGGAATTGCTGCCATAGACCTTGTTAGAACACGTCGTTGCGGAGTTGAACCCACTCTTATTTACTGCGTCGGGGGGTATGTAAAGATCAATTGGGCTCCCAAAATCTCTATCCCATCTATACATTGAGATGCCCCTGCGGTGCCCAAGTGCGATCCAGATCTCATCTTCGTCCTGGAC
>JAGXLQ010000234.1 GCA_018334595.1 Candidatus Bipolaricaulota bacterium
TCGTAAAAAAGAACTAACCGAATGTAACCAGTTCAATCAAAACACCTCTTTTTACTTCTGGCAGGCCCGGGAGGACTTGAACCCCCAACCTTCGGATTTGGAGTCCGGCGCTCTGCCAATTGAGCTACGGGCCTGTAAAAACTATATACGGCTTACTTCTCCTTGTGTACTGTATGAGAACCACACCATTTGCAGTACTTCTTGAATTCCAGTTTATCGCTGTCGTTCCTAGGGTTTTTCACGGTATGGTAATTATGCCTTCCACATTCGCTGCATACCAGGATGACCTGTTCTTTGTGCATCAGTAAGAATCAGTCTCCTTATTCGATTATTTCCGTTACTACACCTGCTCCTACCGTTTTTCCTCCTTCTCGGATAGCGAATCTAAGTCCTTCTTCCATGGCGATATGGTCGATCAAATTACCCTCAAGCGTGACGTTGTCCCCCGGCATGACCATTTCTACGTCATCGGGTAGTTGAATTGTACCGGTAACGTCCGTGGTTCTAAAGTAGAACTGGGGTTTGTAACCATCGAAGAACGGGGTATGTCGACCACCCTCGTCCTTGCTCAAGACGTATACCTCAGCCTTGAACTTGGTATGGGGCGTTATACTGCCCGGTTCCGCCAGAACCTGACCACGTTCGATCTCTTCTTTATCTATGCCACGTAACAGGACTCCCACATTGTCACCGGCTATCGCTTCGTCCATCGTCTTGTTGAACATCTCGAGGCTGGTCGCCACGGTCTCAACGATATCTCCGTGCAGCCCGACTATCTCGATATCCGACTGGGGAGTAATCTTGCCCCTTTCTACTCTGCCTGTAGCGACTGTCCCCCTGCCCTTGATCGAGAATACGTCTTCAATCGGCATCAGGAAGGGCTGATCTTCATCTCTATCCGGAAGCGGGATGTAATCGTCGAGAGACTCAACCAGGTCCATAATCGGCTGATTTACCTCTGCCTCGGGATCCCCGTCGCTCTCCATAGCTTCCAGAGCGGAACCCCTGACAATGGGTACCTCGTCACCCGGAAAGTCGTATTCGTTCAATAGTTCCCTGACTTCCATTTCTACAAGATCCACCAGGTCGGGATCGTCAACCATATCGGTTTTATTGAGGAACACCGTCATGGCCGGAACGCCAACCTGTCGGGCCAGTAAGACGTGTTCACGGGTCTGGGGCATCGGCCCATCTGCTGCCGATACAACCAGAATTGCCCCGTCCATCTGTGCTGCACCCGTAATCATGTTCTTTACGTAGTCCGCATGTCCTGGAGCGTCTATGTGAGCGTAGTGCCTGTTATCCGTCTCGTATTCGACATGCCTGACTGCAATAGTTATTCCACGTTCCTGCTCTTCAGGGGCGTTATCGATATCCTGAAACTCCTTGCTATCCGCCATTCCCTGATTGGCCAGTACTTTCGTCATTGCAGACGTGAGAGTCGTCTTCCCGTGATCAATATGCCCAATAGTCCCGATATTCAGGTGCGGCTTATCCCGCTCGAAATGTTCTTTTGCCATCGTGTACCTCCTAAAATTTGAATTATGATAGAACTTTAATACTACCAGCAGCTAATTTAACCATATAACTTTAGAAATATTTTGCTGGAGCCCGCGGCCGGAATCGAACCGGCGGCCTTCCCATTACCAACGGGATGTTCTTCCGACTGAACTACACGGGCACCTTAAGAGATTACAAAATATTATTACAAAACTTTGACCGTCTCAACTGGGGCTACGGTCAAAGCCAGGCTATGAGATATGGTGGAGGGGGAGGGATTTGAACCCCCGAAGGCACCTGCCAACGGATTTACAGTCCGCTCCGTTTGGCCACTTCGGTACCCCTCCATGCTACTTCTGCTATTATGACTCTCTGCCTTCATGGAGCCGGCGGCCAGACTTGAACTGGCAACCTGTCGATTACAAGTCGACTGCTCTGCCGATTGAGCTACACCGGCTTGAGCAGAGGAATTTTACCGAAACCCTTTCTAAATGTCAATGGTTCCGCCCAAATGCGGTTTTAACTTGCCTTAACCCAGACCTTTCTGGTCCTCGGACCATCGAATTCGGCAAAAAATACCCCCTGCCACGTGCCTAGCTGTAGGCTACCGTCTTCTATCAGAACCCTCGAAGAATTACCGATAAGGCTCGATTTTATATGGGAGTCCGCGTTACCTTCCCTGTGGCGATACCCTCCTTCCGGAACTAGCTCGGCCAGCTTCTCCTTTATATCAAGCGCCACGTCGGGATCGGCCGATTCGTTTATCGTTATACCGGCGGTCGTATGAGGCACGTAGAGGGTACAGACTCCATCGTCCACGTCACTCGATCGGATAGCATCCTTTACCTTAGAGGTTATATCCTTCATCTCAACCCGCGAAGAAGTACTAACTGTCAACGTTTCCAACTCACAACACCTCCGCCAGGGATTCCTTCAGCTTTGTGGAGTCTTCTACTTCTCCCACTTTCATAATCAACTTTTCTTCTTCTGGGCCACCAGCACTCAACAGGCTAAGCAGCTCTACTTCGTGTTCGTCCTC
>JAGXLQ010000235.1 GCA_018334595.1 Candidatus Bipolaricaulota bacterium
ACACCATTTAGTTTGGCCCGACAGCCATCGTTTGAACTTCATGATTCACTGGCCGTTATCAACAGTTCTGCCTCGTTTAATAGCCCCGAGCAGGTAAATACCTCATCTCATTGCATTTCGAACCATATGGTATATCATTATTTTACCGATTTAGTCTCACTAACACGCAAGTTAACGGAGGGAACGATGGTACCGCAAGATAGTATTCAGAAGGAAAGTCTGACCCAATTGGTCGTAGTTTCCCTTCTAGTAGTTCTTACCATTTCATCTTTAGCTTCTACGACCCGCGCGGATGACAGAGCAATCGGTTCGGGCGCGGTGCTGCGCTCCGGCTTCGGAGCCAGGGCCCTGGGTATGGGCGGGGCGTTCGTCGCCATTGCCGACGACTACTCGGCCACCTACTGGAACCCCGCCGGGGTGACGAGGTCGAGCTCCATCTTCCTGGGGGGGATGCGCTACGACAAGTACGGGCTGGGGTTGAACCTTGACTACCTGTCCGGAGGTCTGTCGTTTACCTCGACCTCACGGAGCGGCAATACCCTTGTACCCAGCATCTCCATCCCCTTTATCGAGGGGATATCCTTCTCCGGTACCTACCTGGGGTTTTCCACAGACGTGAGGACGCTGGGGCCGGGAGGAAGCGAGATACCTACCACGTACGCGGAGCGGACCCTCTTGGGTACGGCGGGGCTGAAGTTTCCCCTCGTGGGTGCCTTTGGGGGGTCGGTAAAGACCTACATGTACAGCGCCCCCGACGCCGGGGTGGACGGCGCGAACGCTTCAGCTGGCGGGATTGGCTTTGACCTGGGCTTCATCTCCGAGCCGCTGCCGAACTTCAACGTCGGTGCCGCCGCGTTTGACGTCCTCGGCACGGCGATACAGTGGAAGAACACCCCGTCCGAGCCGACGGACATCGTCCCGGCACGCTACTCGCTGGGTACCGCCTACACCTTCGACTTCTCGGAGTTTTCAATCACGGAGGTCGTGCCCGGGGAGCTTACGGTGGCAGGCCAGTACTCGTTTGGGCCAAGCGTGGAAGGCAAGGCGAGGGCCGGGCTGGAATACGTCTTTTCGCTGTTCTCCCTCAGGGCCGGGTTGATCAAGCCCGCAGAAAGCGGGGTACAGTTCTCCGCCGGGGCGGGCCTGAAGATACAGTTTTTGACGGGAGACCTGGCCTGGGTGCAGAACTCTTCAATAGAAGGGGAAAATACGACCGACACGATAGTCTTCTCAGCCGAATTTGAGTTTTAACGAGATAGATTTTCAAGACGGGACCTCAGACTAGAAATCCATGACAAAAGCTAACCCCCTGGAGAATAAATACAGCCTATTCCTGCTTGTAGTACTCTCCCTGTTACTCATCCTCCCCCTATCAACTTCGGGAAGCGAGGAGGCACCGGAGAAACCGGTAAAACGGGAAGACCACAACCCAAAGATAGAGACAAACCTCCAAGTTTTGGCGGTGGGCGCTGCAGACCCCGCCACGGCGAGGGCAGCGACCAACGGGGAGGGAAAGGGGGCACTAGAAAGCCCCACCCTCGAGGTGGTTCTGGAGGAGGAAGCCGGCCAGCACGTGGACTCCACGAGCATCAAGAAAGTAGGTGGGAGGGTCCTCGGCCGGGCTGAGGGGTTGGTCAAGGTGCGGATCCCGGCAGGCAGGCTGGAAGAGCTGGTAGAAGAGGTCAGGGGGATAAGGTACGTACGGTCTCCGTTAACACCGGTCTCGCTGGGAAGCGACCAGGGAACGGCGGCGGAAAAGTACACGATCACCGGCGTCAACCTCACCGGCGGAAGCCTCTACCACGCCAACAACTACATGGGGCAGGACGTGAAGGTAGCGGTCATTGACGTGGGGTTTGCCTCCTACGACCTGGCCGTGGACGCGGGCGAGCTGCCCCAGGAGTACGTGGCCGACAGGGAGGACTACACCGGATACGGCTTCCAGTCCGGCGAGGCGCACGGGACGGCGGTGGCCGAGATAGTCCACGACATGGCGCCGAGGGCGAAGCTGTTTCTCAAGAAGATAAACGACGAGGTAAGCCTGGCCAACGCCGTAAGCGACGCGATAGAGCAAGGAATAGACGTAATCGTCCACTCGGTCGGCTGGATGAACACCAACTTCGGTGACGGCACCGGCGTCATCGCCGACGTAACGAGAGAAGCCACCGGTAACGAGATACTCTGGGTAAACGCCGCGGGAAACTCCGCCCGACGCCACTGGGAAGGCGAGGCAGAAGACGGGGACGGGGACGGCTGGGTTGAGTTTGCCGCAGGCAAGGAGTCCCTCACCGTTGAAGTCCCGACGGTCGCCAACGTCCAGATATGTCTCACCTGGGACGACTGGCCTGAGAGCGACCTGGACTTCGACCTCTACCTTTACGACGGGGTGGGGAACATGGTCGCTTCCTCGGGTAATTACCAGACGGGGACCCAACCACCCGCGGAGACCGTAACCTACACGCCGACCAGCACCGGAGAGTACCACGTAAAGGTCCGGGCGCCGGACGGTTTTTTCGGAAGCTCACGGTTGGAGATATTC
>JAGXLQ010000236.1 GCA_018334595.1 Candidatus Bipolaricaulota bacterium
GAATTAAAGCCGAATTACCCTGGCTTTAGCGTATAAAACTTACAATATCTTCTTTTCTGAGAAAAGGTTAGTATTTAACTTAGCTTCCTGTGTTTTCGTTAAGCTCCATTGTGGGAGGTTATTGATTTGATACTACTGTCGGCATTTTTCTTTGCCGCTCCACCGGAATCCGGCCTCAGTTCGTAACGCTCGACCCGAAGAGATCGTACTACCTGGGCCTGTCTTGCCTGCCTATCTCCAGCATGCCCCGAAACCTTCGGTCATTATTAGAGAAGGTTCCGCAGCTTCTTCCTTCAGCAACTCGTTGGTTCTTACCACAGTTCCAGGGTAGAAATTGCGTAGTAGATTGATATTGAAAGTTTTCGCCGTAAGAATTTGCAATCCGTGACCGACTCCTATCGCGGATTGTCAAGAGTAGATGAAATATAGGCAGAGTCCAGAATTCTGTCCAATATGTGGGAGTTGAAACAAAGCAGACGATTCATATTCAGAATAGTTTTGTATGAAAGTGACACTCTGTTATCAAATAGTGTAAGAATCTACGATCAAAGTCTCTTTTCCGGTAGAATTACTTCACGGTGAGTACACATGAGTAGAATGAGCTGGCTGATTGTTGCAGGAATTTTATTGGCCTTGTTGATCAGCAACTCACTCCTCATCGGAGCAGACACTACTCGAAATGTCACGAGGTTTGTTGAAGGGCTGGAAGTATTGTTACCGAAAGATGCCTTCCTTAGAGACTACACTCAAACAACCGGAACGAATAAGGTATTGGTCTTATACATTCTTGATTATAAAATTGCCCAAGAATATCGACCCGATGCGTATATTACATGCCCCGGCCGAGTAAATGGACAACCCATTGAAGGTGAATATCATCTAGCGTTAGTTGAAAACGATAGAATGGTTAACAATGTGCCATTACCAACCGAAGGATAGCTCGGGAATATCCGTAGTAGGTTAAGAATCGTCTATAGACAGTTAAATAAGTTTATCCATAGCAGGTTTGACGGCCCAGAACCAGAAACTGAAGAGGAAGCGCTGGAGATGTCCGAAGTCCACCTTCTGGACTTAGAAGACCTCACCGGGGACGGCAAGCCGTACGAGTTTCAAATTGAAGTTTATGTTGCCGGGTGTGGTCCCGTGGAGGTACTAACTGCCGGCTACAGTCCATATACAAACAAGGCGATTGTGTTCCCAATAATTGGTAAAGACCCGACCGATCCATATTACTGGCATGACAACTTCTTTCCCGACGAAACTGGAACAGTCAACTGGGAGTACAGGTGTGGCGATCACGCAAACACAATATACTCCAGAAAGAAATTCGAGTTTAACCAGACGATAGAAGCATACGTAATGACCGAATACGAGCGAATAAGTTGCAAAGAAAAGTACCAAAGCCAGGATGAGTGATGATCAGTGAATTAAAAATTTATTCTAACCCTAGTTGAAAAAGAATTACGTAAGATTTATTCTAAGTTAAAGTTGTGCATATTATCTAACCTTTTGGGATTTGTTCACTAAATTGCCTTTAGAGGGGGTTCAACTATGTCCACGTTCAAAAAGTCCGCACTGATCGCGGGGAGCTTATTGCTGGTTTTTTCTCTTATTTTCTTAGCAGGGGGCCCTTTAGCCCTTGCGAAAGAAAACGATTTCGACGAGTTAGACACTTTGAGTTTAAAAATCGAGGGAACTATGTATGATGAACCTGCCAAATTCCATTACAGAATAAAGGACATTGGGACCGAAGATGAAGCCTTCCGACTGGACGCAACCAGCTTCGAATCGGAAAAGTCAATGGGGTTCATAATAAATCATGCTGATGACAGCAGTTTCTATAAAGAGTGGGGCACCGGAAGCTGGATGGCAGCTCCGTTCCTGATGGTAAGACCATATTGGGAAAAGTATAGCAAAAGACATATTGCAATCGCTGGAGCAAAAGAATGGCGCAGTTGGGCAGAAGCCGAGCAGGAGGAATTCATAATTGAAGGTGAAGAGTATTCGACACGGGTTTGGGATATAGAAGTGGACGAGCCGATTGAGGATTCTGTTTTTAGCCCCAACAGTTAACTTCTGCTTCGTCAAGCATCGGGACTATAGGAAATCCGGCAAGCAACCAGATTGACCCTCTTCTAAGTTCAGGTCGGAGGAGCGACATTAAACGGGCTTGAAGAGGTATATGGCCAAACTCTGCACTTATTAGATGTTATTTGGTCGTACCTCCACTCGTATTTTGGCCTTTCTTGAGGTGGGGGTTTTCGAGAAATCGGGCTCTTATAACCTCCGCCCCAGATAATTTTCCATTATCTTGAAGACCCGTATTTTTTGCCGGATGTCGGTGCTGCCGTGACCTTCTTCTCCGAGCTCCTCGTACTCGAAGTCCTCACCCTCTTTCCAGCCCCTATCTTCCAGTTTTTCCTTGAATATCCTTGCCTGTTCGATAGGGCATCGGGGATCATTTACCCCGTGGACTATTAACAGGGGTCTTTTCATTCTCTCGACATGCTCTATGGCGCTCCTATCTCTCCA
>JAGXLQ010000060.1 GCA_018334595.1 Candidatus Bipolaricaulota bacterium
CCATTCGGCCTAAACACCGTACCGAAATCCGAGGAAGGGGAACCGATGGGGCAGGACGAATTTAAGGACCTGGAAGAAGAAAAGCGTGAGCAGCTTGAAAACCAACAAGAAGAACTTCAGGAACTGATACAGGATACGATGCAGAAAGTCATGGAGGTCGAAGAGGAGCACACCGAGAACATCCAGAACCTGAAAAAGGAAGCCATATCCTTTCTCCTTGACCCCATGTTCAGAAAGTTGATGGGTAAATACGAGGAAGACGAGAAGGCCTTAGACTACTTGAACGCCGTAAAAGAAGACATACTAGAAAACATCGACGACTTCGTCAACGACAACTCGAGCGGTAAGGCAGGCAGCGGGATTATTCAAATTGCCCAGGGACAGGATCAATTTACCCAGTACCGGGTAAACGTACTGATAAACAACTGCGACGTCGATGGAGCTCCCGTGGTCGTCGAAGAAAACGCCACCTACCCCAACCTGTTTGGTGCCGTAGAGAAGAAAGCTCAGTTCGGGATGATGTCAACGGACTTCACGATGATCAAGCCCGGAGCGCTTCACGAAGCCAACGGAGGGTATCTAGTCCTCAAGGCAGATAATTTGTTTAGATACGGTCTTAGTTGGGAAGGGCTCAAGGTAGCACTCAACCAGGGCGAGATAAAGATAGAGGACGCGGCACAGATGTTAGGATATGCATCGACCAAGGGACTACAACCCGAGCCTATACCGCTGAACGTCAAGGTTGTCATCATTGGCAACAGGCGGATTTACAACATCCTCAACAACTTTGAGGAGGACTTCCAGAAGCTTTTCAACGTGAAGTCAGACTTCGACTACGAGATGGACTGGAACGGCGATGAGGAAATGGATATCGCCCGGTTCATCAGCGACAAGGCGAAAAACGTACCGGAGGTCTTACACTTCAATAGCACAGGAGTCGCCAGCGTTATCGAATATTCTTCGGAGATGGCCAGGGACAAGAAGAAGCTTTCGACCAAATTCAGCGAGATTACCGAACTCATCAAGGAAGCAAGCTACTGGGCAAAAGAGGAGGGAGCGGATTTGGTAAAATCAGAACACGTCGTAAAGGCGATGAATGAAAAGATTAACCGCAGAAGCCTTATCCGCGACAAGATACACGAGTACATCGATCGCGGAAAGATATTTATCGACACTAAGGGGGAAGAGGTTGGTCAGATAACCGGTCTCTCCGTTCTTAACACCGGCGACTTCAGCTTTGGGAAGCCCTCCAGAATAACCGCAAACGTCTACGCCGGCAAGGAAGGCGTTGTCAACATCGAACGCGAGGCGGACCTATCCGGCAGCAGCCACACTAAGGGTGTGATGATTCTTAAGGGCTATCTGGGAAGCAAGTTCGCCTACGACAAGCCACTGTCCCTTACGGCGAACATTACTTTCGAACAGAGCTACTCAAAGGTGGATGGAGACAGTGCCTCCAGCACAGAGCTGTACGCAATTATATCAAGCCTGGCTGGTGCGGAGATAGACCAGGGAATAGCGGTTACCGGCTCTGTCAACCAGAAAGGCGAGATACAGCCAATTGGCGGGGCAAAGGAAAAGATTGAAGGTTACTTCGAGGTCTGTAAAGCCCAGGGGCTCACTGGTGACCAGGGAGTAATCATCCCTGAAGACAACAGGGACAACTTAATGCTGGACGAAGAGGTAATCAACGCCGTGGACGAGGGTAAGTTTCACATATACCCCGTTGAAACCGTAAGCGAGGGGTTGAACGTGTTGACCGGAGAAGAAGTTGGCCCAGAAAGGGAGAACGGAAGATATAAACAGGGCACGATATTCGCCCGAGCCGACGAGAAGATCAGGCAGATCCACGATGCGTTAAACCACAACAATGAGAAAACCGGTGATAAAGAAGACGAGTAAACCAGAGGACGACAGCCCACAGAAACACCTATCAATTACAGGTTGAAGGTCTCTACAGCTCTCCAGAGCGCGTCATAATTCGAACGGGGGTTCCAAACTAGGAACCCCTCGTGTTCGCTCTCCTGGAGAGCTTTCAACTGTTCCTGGATGTATCCAACCAGCGTCATCCCGCTGGGAACCTTTCTATCAAACCCCTGTATGAAGGGACGCATCGTCGTATCCAACCTGGAGTTGCCCACTTTCAGTGCCAACGTTACCAGCTTATAGGGATCATAAACTAGTTTAGGGTCCTGATAATGTGAGGGATATATCATTGGCGACATGAAATCGACGTGTTCTTGAATGTATTCCAGATTTTGCCCGGTTGGGTCAATATTTTTTGTGTTCCAATCCCACAGGGTTCTGCCATAAACGTCAACGGAAAGTCGTACGTGTGGGCGGATAGCAGCCCTTACCTTCTCCACGAACTGCGATATCACCTTGCTGCGAAAAGAATAATCTCCGCCAATCTTCCCTGGGCCGTCTGAATAACGTATGTAGTCAAGTTGTACCTCGTCGAACCCTAGTTTCGATACCTCTCGGGCCAGGTCTAAGAGGTAATTTATCGCGGTGGAGTTATTCGGATCCGCCCACTCCCCACCACCACAACAGTAGTTCGCTAGTTTCGGATCCTTGAAACAGGTCAGACGAGCAATTACGTAAATACCTTTGCTGTGAAGTTTTTCAATTATTGTCTTCAAATCGAGTCGGTGGGTCACAGCACCGATCCTCTCTGCCAGGCTTACATCAGAAGAATACGTTACCTCGCCGGAGACGTTTTTAACGTTAATAACTACGGCGTTAAAGTCGTGTTCTATAAGGTCAGATATGATCCCGTCCGTCTTCTCAACTGAAATCGACCTTGAGTTTAAGTAGATACCCTTTAAGTGCCTTTCCTGGCCGATGGTCTGCGGTTCCTCTATGGACGTTATGTTAACAAACGTCCTCTGGCTTATCTCGCCCGCACCGACCCACAGCGCAAACAATACCAATACTATGCCTATCGTCAATTTTATGTACTTTTTCATGGGTTCAGTAAAAGTTATCAATAAAATGATTTGTTTTTTCTCGCTTCGGACAAGGAAAAGTGTCCCCGCGAAAACATAAGTTTATCCTTGATTATTTTATTTACGTATTGCGGAATATATCTTGACATTTTTACGCATTTAGTTAATATATATAAATAAGGAGACGCAATGGCAGAAAAAAGAGCTGATTATACCAACCTAGATGAAGTCGACCGTAAGATCGTCGATTACCTCCGTGAAGATGGACGAATGGCCTACCGGGAAATCTCACGCAGGCTGGACGTCTCCGAGGGAACGGTGCGCAAACGCGTTAACAAGTTGTTGGAGACGGGATTCATAAAGATACTCGCGGTGGGGGACCCCTTGAAGTTGGGTGTGCCAGTCTTGGCAGCAACGATTATCAAGGTAAGCCCTGGCGAACAGTCGGAGGTCGGCGACCAGCTTGCAGATTTCGATAACGTTCGCTACGTGGCGCTCGGCGTCGAGGCCAATGACCTGATGGTGGAATCACTCCACAGAAACCTCACCGACCTACACGATTTCCTCGCGAATACGGTGAGTGCGCTTCCGGGAGTCCGTGACCTGAACACTTTTCAGGTCGTGAAGATAAAGAAGAGCGTCTGGGATTGGTCTATTCCCATTCGAGAGGAAGAACTTTCCCACAATAATTGAAAGTTAGAATCATTACGGAGGTGATACCTGGCAAAACCGTAAGCCAACTAGCGTTACTACAAATACTAAAGAGGAGGTATACAAAGTGTCACACAAAACAAGGTTGTTTTCCTTACTTATTGTAGTTCTCTTCGTAGGATTCGTTTTTGGTCTGGCAGCGGAGGAACCGAAATACGGCGGGGAGTTGATAGCAGGAATATCGGCTGACCCCGTAGGGTTTGACCCTCACAAGACCTCTGCTTACTCTAGTTTCGAGGTGCTGGAAAACGTTTACAACACCCTAGTAACTGTCGGAGACGATTTAACACCCCAGCCAGCAATCGCCAAATCCTGGGAGGTTTCGGAGGATGGGTTGACTTGGACCTTCCACATCAGGGAAGGGATCAAATTTCACAACGGCCGGACCCTCGTCGCAGGAGACATCGAGTATTCACTCGAGAGGATCATGGACCCCGATACCGGGTCAGGTGCGGCCTGGAGACTAGCCACGGTCGAAAACATCTCCGCACCCGACGATGACACCGTCGTTATAGCGCTTCAAAATCCTTACCCTGGCCTGTTGACAAAGGTCGGCGGATACAAGGGAATGGCTATAGTGGCTAAAGAGAACGTTGAAAGCGGGAAAATAAACACCCACCCCGTCGGCACTGGTCCGTTCGAGTTCGTCGAGCACGTTCCGGGAGACAGGGTTGTACTTTCCAAAAACGAGGAATATTGGGAAGAGGAATTACCATATCTCGATGGAATAAACTTCCGCGTTATCCCAGATGAAACGGTCAGGAAAACAAGTCTGTTGACAGGTGAGGTACATTGGATCGACAGCGTACCCTCGCAAGAAATAGAACAGTTGAAGAAACGGGACAACGTCGTACTCGGAGAATCAAGTGGAACGGCTTACTGGTACGCGGCATTTAACTTGGACCACGAGCCCTTCGGAGATAGACGTGTGCGCAAAGCAATCGCCATGAGTATCAACCGTTCCGAAATTGCCGCTGCCGCAAAGTGGGATGCAGCGGTTGCCAACGATAGCCCGGTCCCAGAGGCCAGTTACTGGTCCACTGACTATCATCCATACCTGGGAGAGCAAAACCACGATAAAGCGGAAGAACTACTGACTGAAGCCGGCTATCCTAACGGCTTCAATGCGGGAGTTATGGTCAGCACCCAATACCCGGGAACCGTTCGGGCGGCACAGGTAATGCAAGCACAGGTTGCCAGGATTGGCGTCAACTTGAAAATTAGAACCCTTGAATGGGGGACATGGCTGGAAGAGCAGAGCGCCGGCAACTTCGATATCTATATAAATGGTTGGATCGGCAACCTCGATCCGGATGACTACTTCTACGCTCAGCACTACACCGGCGAGGTGTTTAACTTCACGGGTTACTCGAACGAAGAGCTCGACGAACTGTTAGACGAAGGCAGAATGGAGCCGGTAAAAGAAAAACGGTACGAGCTTTATTCGGAAATCCAAAAAACCCTGATAGACGACGCTCCATACGTATATATCTACATCCCCAAGGTTGTCCATGCCTGGAGGCCAATCGTCAAAGGCTACACGACACGGCCGGACGAGGCACTCAAGTTCAAGGCAACCTGGATAGCAAGCTGATAAATCAATCAGGGCGGGGCTCGACACACAAAGGCCCCGCCTCTTTTACCCTAACATAAATGATTTTGGTCGATCATAGATGACAGCATATATCACTAGAAGGTTGTTTACGACACTGCTTATCGCAGTAGGCATATCTATTCTCGTATTTCTGATCGTAAGAACCCTACCCGGCGATCCCGCAAGGATCATGCTCGGGATTCAGGCGGACGAGACCAGAATAGAGACCCTGCGGGAGGAGCTGGGGCTCGACAAGCCAATCTTCATCCAGTACGGAATCTGGCTGAACAACGTCGTCCACGGGGACCTGGGTTCGAGCGTGATCACAGGACAGTCCGTGTCCGGGTCCATTTTAAATAGATTGCCAGTTACGTTCAGCCTGGCGCTGAGCGCGCTCTTTGTCGCCTTGTTAATTGCCATACCCGCGGGCACCATCACAGCCGTTAAACGCGATAGCTACTTGGCTTCGATCATAACCGTCTTAAGCCAGATCGGGGTCGGAATTCCAAACTTCTGGCTGGGAATAATTTTTATCCTCGTCTTTGCTCAGTGGACTCAACTGTTTCCCTCCTTTGGATACGAACCATTAAGCAACGGATTTTTTTCCTGGGCGAGACACCTCGCCCTCCCGGCACTATCCGTTGGCCTAATAACCGGGGCCATAATAACGAGGTTTGTCCGTTCGGCGATGCTGGAGGCATTGAATCAAGACTTCATAAAAGTTGCCAGGGCAAAAGGACTTCGTGAGAGCGTGGTAGTGTTCCGCCACACTTTCAAGAACGCCATCATCCCGATTGTAACTGTTGTGGGGCTACAGCTCGCCTATCTACTGAGCGGGGTCGTGGTAATTGAGGTCGTCTTTGCCCTGCCCGGTCTGGGGCGACTCGCGTTCAACTCCGTTACCAGGAGGGATTATCCTATGTTGCAGGGGGCCGTCTTGACCATCGCGATCTCCTTTACGCTGATAAATTTACTGGTTGACGTACTCTACGCCTATCTCGATCCAAGAATTAAATACTGAGAGATATAAAATGGAGAGAAAGAAATCAGGAGGGTCTTTCTGGCGCGACACGGTTAAAGAATTTAAACGAAATCGTGTTGCCGTTCTAGGAACCTTCTTTGTCCTATTTGTCGTAATATCGGGCCTTGTAGGCCCTTTCATCAATCCCTATCCTCCCCTGGAGATAGACATGACGAACAGGCTTGCTCCCCCATCTTTTCAGCACTTGCTGGGCACGGACAACTTCGGGAGGGACGTCCTTTCCCGTATATTCTACGGCACACGGTTATCGCTTGTCGTCAGCGTGCTCTCGGTCACTTTTTCCTTGGCAATCGGTACGAGTCTGGGGGCAGTTGCTGGCTTCTTCGGGTCGATTATCGATGAGGGAATAATGAGGTTAATGGACGTTCTATTCGCGTTTCCGGCCGTACTACTTGCAATTACAATAATTTCAATACTCGGACAGGGAGTACAAAACGCGATAATAGCAATAGGTGTAGTTTATACGCCGATATTTGCGAGGATAACCCGGGGCAGTGTGATCGGGGTCAGAGGCCTCGATTACGTAGAATCAGCCCGGGCACTTGGTGCCGGAAATACTAGAATTATCACCAGACACGTACTGCCAAACTCCATGGCCCCCATCGTCGTTGAGACGACGTTAAGCTTGGGGTTTGCCATCCTCTCCGAGTCGGCCTTAAGTTTCCTCGGGCTCGGGACGCAGCCACCGACACCCAGCCTCGGCAGAATGCTCAGCGAGGGACGGATGTACATTAGCGGTGCCCCCTGGCTCGGGGTATTTCCCGGTATTGCCATTCTGCTGGCCGTCCTTGGATTTAACCTGATTGGCGACGGCCTTCGAGACGCTCTTGACCCAAAGCTAAAAGGACAGGGTCGCATTTAACCAAGGAAACAGAAGGAGGTACAATGAACTTAAACAAACCTGTCAGGTGCTCCACGTTTTCCGTGATTGCCTATGATCCTGATGAAAACCGGATTGGCGTGGCCGTACAGTCAAAGTTCTTCGCCGTTGGAGCAAGCGTGCCGTGGGTAAAACCCGGTGTTGGTGCGGTCGCCACCCAAGCCTATACCAACCTTAAATACGGGATTCAAGGCTTGGAATTGCTCGAGGAGGGTGTCGGGCCGACCGAGGTTCTAACGGACCTATTGGCCGACGACCCCCAGGCAGAGATGCGTCAGGTGGCAATTATGGATAGCAACGGTAACCCCGGCGTGCATACGGGCCGGGAGACGCCAGCGGTCGCAGACCACATTAAGAAAAGAAATTTCATCTGCCAGGGCAACCTGCTTACCAGCAGCTCCGTCGTCAAAGAGATGGCAGAGGAATATGAGAGCAATAGGGGGAGGTTAGGTAGGCGCCTGATTCGGGCGCTCCGGGCTGGACAGAGGGCCGGCGGGGATAGACGGGGACGACAGTCGGCAGCGTTAGTGGTCCTGAACAACAACCCTGGGAGGTCTGCAAATCTTCAGGACAGGGTGGACATACGGGTAGACGAT
>JAGXLQ010000061.1 GCA_018334595.1 Candidatus Bipolaricaulota bacterium
TAGAATGAACGACCTCATTGATGAAGCAAGGATCGAAGGCGAGGTACATCTCGAGGGAAAGAACATTTACGATAACGACGTCGATCCCGTAAAGTTACGCAGGTTGATAGGAATGGTATTTCAAAAACCAAACCCGTTCCCAAAATCAATTTTTGACAACGTAGCCTATGGACCAAGACTGCTTGGCAACAAGAAAAAAGACAAGTTAAAAAATACCGTTGAAAAATCCTTACGGAGATCTGCATTGTGGGACGAGGTATCCGACAGACTTAACAAATCGGCCTTAAGTCTGTCCGGTGGACAGCAACAAAGATTATGCATTGCCAGAGCCCTTGCCATCGAACCACACGTTTTACTCATGGATGAACCCGCAAGTGCCCTGGACCCAATCGCTACCAATAGAATAGAAGACTTAATCCATGACCTGAAGAGAAACTACACTGTTATAATCGTCACCCATAACATGCAACAGGCTGCCCGGATCTCTGACACTACCGCCGTATTCCTTACAGGAGGAAAGCTGGTAGAAGTAGGCCCCACTCAAAAAATCTTTGAAAACCCCGATAATAAACGTGTTGAAGACTATATTACGGGGAAATTTGGATAGATAAGCATCACCCATACCTGCTTGGTCCCATACGAAACCTGCCACCCTATTCCACAGTTCAAACCATTCAACACATCCTGTCATTAGGGCCAAAGCCTAAAAAACCGTATCCCCTATAGGTATGCCCTTAATTCTAAGCTCTTCTATTACTTAATAACTATATCTTGATGATAATAATTTTAATTCCATAACGATTGTTGTATAATAATGTGGTATCTATACTAAAATTTATTTATAACATTATTCAACAAGGAGGAAATATAAAGTGACAGAACAACCTAAAAAGACACCAAGCGACAAACAATTTTCTCGGTTAAGAATGTATAACGCCGGCATGGGGGTTCTACACCTGGTACAGGGAATAGCGATGATAATTTTGAGTAGCGACTTTTCTTTACCGATAACGACCCTATACCTACAGTTTGACCCCAAAACAACAACCCTAGGACAAAACCTCAATACAATTGGAGAATTACCAATCGGCCCGATGGTAGCAGTCTTTCTATTTATATCAGCCCTCGCTCATTTCTTCGTATCCACGGTCGGTTTCACTACCTATAAAAATGACCTAAAGGAGAACCTCAACAGAGCAAGGTGGTATGAATACTCTGCCAGTTCATCGGTGATGATAGTAATTATCGCTATGCTTACGGGAGTTTACGACCTCTCAAGCCTAATTCTAATTTTCTTTGTTAACGCAGCTATGATCCTGTTCGGCATGGATATGGAAAAGTACAACAACCCGGGAAAAGGCGCCGATTGGACGCCCTTCATTTATGGAACGATCATGGGGCTAATTCCCTGGGTGGTTATCGGCCTTTATCTGTTCGGCACGGAAACCACAGCCGGTACATCCGTCCCCAACTTCGTTTACGGAATCTTCGGATCCATCTTCGTCTTCTTTAACGTATTCGCAATTAACATGGTGCTACAGTACAAGAAGGTGGGAAGATGGAGCGACTACCTCTACGGTGAACGCGTGTACGTAATTCTCAGCCTCTTTGCCAAGAGTGCTCTTGCTTGGCAGGTGTTCGCCGGCACGCTGAGGCCGATGTAGGAGAGTTTTTTAATCTCAACTTGAGCCAACGAAAAGCCCCACTATTACGTGGGGTTTTTCGTTTTTTCACATATCTTGGACCCCAAATATATCTTTCGCTGTCTTACATTTTCTCGCCGCGCCCATTGGAAGGATGAAGTTGTGAGAGAAACTGTTTCCAGTTATAATATTTTACCGGATACTAGCGGGCATAGCTCAGTGGTAGAGCGACAGCTTCCCATGCTGTAAGTCGCGGGTTCGAATCCCGTTGCCCGCTCCAGCTTATACCAGAAAAACAAACTTACAACCTGGGTGCTATACGTGGCGAAGAACCATTTAAAGGGTCTGTTCAAGTTGAACCTTGACGAAATTGCCGAAAAAATCCGAACCTGTACCATGTGTCCTCTCTCGCAGTCGAGGACAAATGCTGTCCCCGGTGAGGGCAAGGACGACGCCGACCTCATGTTCGTCGGCGAGGGACCGGGTGCCCAGGAGGACGCGTTAGGACGCCCATTTGTGGGACGGGCGGGAGATAAGTTGACCGAGATTCTCAATTCCGTAAACATAGATCGGGGTAACGTCTTTATTACCAACGTAGTAAAGTGTCGCCCCCCGGAGAACAGAAATCCCAAGAGCGATGAACAGGAAGCGTGCCTACCTTATCTGGAAGCTCAAATCGCTGAGATTAATCCTTCTATAATTGTGACACTGGGGAATACCGCAACCAAGGCCCTCCTCGATAAAGACAGGGGCATCACAAAGATAAGGGGAAACTTCTACAACTGGCGGGGTAATATTCAAGTTTTTCCAATGTACCATCCCAGTTACCTGTTGAGAAACCCTTCCAAGGAAAAAGGTAGTCCAAAGTACGAAACATGGCAGGACATAAAAAAAGTAAACCAGAACCTGACTCCACGTTGAACTCGGAAAGATCCTCAGTCAAACCAACCGAGAAGAAGGAGCAGGTAGAGGAAACTATAGAGCAGGCAAAGAAACTAAGAAAAAAGGGGAAGTACGACGAAGGGATTGACCAATTACTAAGCGCACTAAAGCTCGGGATATTGAAAGACCGCCTGTATTACAGACTGGGAAATATCTACTTCGACGCCGAAGATCTGGACAGGGCAGAGTATTCCTACAAGCGGGCCATCGAAGAGAACGAAGACCACGTAAACGCCCAACACAACCTGGCGGTAGTTTACCGTAAACAGGGCCGGATTAGCGAATCAGTTAAACAGAGGAAAAAGGCCAAGAAGAAGGAAATGGAAAAACCCAAAAACCCGGACCTCACCACGCAAGAAAAGAAATACGCCAGAAAATTTGCCTTCAAGTTGATGGCCTTACTTGTCGGTGGCCTGGCCGGAATTGGGCTCTTAGTCTACTTAATCTCGCGGTTCTTCTTCTAGACCTGCCTCAGACACCCCACTGCCAACCTCCTTACCGTTACAGATTGGATAAGTAACGGTTGCAACTTTTCACAAAAGGTCGGTTTACTGGTTTAAAAACTATTGTGCATAAGATAATATTAAACAATTGAGATCACATTATTTATCAACGGCTATCCACTGTCGGTAGCTCAATAGAGTTTTTAACCAAGGAGGAAATATGACTAATACCGATTACCTTATAATTGGCGGAAGCGCAGCTGGCCTGGCAGCAGGTATAACTGCAAGGCAGTACTACCCGGATTCATCAATAACCTTGATTAGAAAAGAGGAGAACGTCGTCATCCCCTGTGGGATCCCGTACATATTTGGGACTCTAGACTCGCCCGATCAAAACCTGATCCCCGATGCCCCCCTTCACAATAATGATATCGATCTCGTAATTGATAAAGTAGAGGACATCGACAAGGAAGAGAAGTGCGTTAAAACATCGAGCGGGGAGGTCTTTTCATACAACAAACTAATAATCGCTACCGGCTCTTCTCCTCTGGAGATACCAATTCCGGGAGTTGACCTAGAAAACGTCTTCACCGTGGAAAAGGACCTAGATCACCTGAATAAGATGTTAGATGCCGTCGAAGAGGCAACAGACGTCGTCGTCATCGGCGGTGGATTTATGGGTCTCGAATTTGCTGATGAATGCAACAAACAGGACGATACGAACGTAACGGTCGTAGAGAGACTTCCAAACGTACTCCAGCTGGCCTGTGACGAGGTGATCTCCGATAAGGTCGAGGCAAAGCTCATGGAGCATGGCGTAAACGTCTTAACCAATACTGAAGTCAAGGAAATAAACGGTGATGAAAGTGTAGAGTCCGTGTCTATCGGCTCCGGAGATGTACTTGACGCGGACGTCGTCATAATGGGGATTGGTGTTAAGCCTAGCGTGGACCTAGCCCGCTCGGCTGGGTTGAAGACGAGCGGCAAGCACGGAATATGGGTTGACGACTTCATGAGGACTTCCGACGAACACGTATTCGCTGCTGGTGACTGCGCGGGAAAGAGGGGATATCCAAGCGGTGAAGCCCGAGCAGTTAGACTCGCTTCTGTGGCGACCACTGAAGCGAGGGTAGCAGCAACTAACCTCGGAGGAATAAGGCAGAGAATGGAGTATCCAATCGGAATATTTTCAACGAAGTTTGGAGACCTGGCGGTTGGCGCTGCGGGCCAAACTGAAAAGGACGCTCGAAAGCTTGGAATTGACATTCTAACAACCGAAGCTTCAGCATGTGACAGACATCCGGGAAAGTTACCGGAGTGCACCGAGCTCGGAGTAAAGTTGATATTTGCCAAGGATACGGGGTTAATAATCGGCGGTCAGGCTTATGGGGGCTCGTCCATCGGTGAAATGATCAACTTTATTGGAGCGTTGATCCAGCATAAGATGCGAGCAGACGAGATCTTTACCTTCCAGATGGGTACCCATCCCCTACTTACCGCATCCCCGGTCGCATACCAGTTAACCAGTGCAGCTCAAAAGGCCGCGGCAGAACTTAGTAACTCTAGACGGTAAAAAAGCTTTAACAGCGGGTACCGACGAGAGAGTAGCCCTTTTCGTCGGTACCCGACTTTAGAAATACTCTAACGTTCTATCGCGGGGTTTGTAAATACGTCTAGGTCGTCCCTGGAACGTGAAGAAAATTCTGAGACAATTGCACCTTCCTTTCCGGCTTGAAACCAGTGTTTCGTATCGGCTCGTATCGTAAATTGCTCGCCGGGGTACAAGATTATTTCCTTCTTTACTGTATAGTACTCTTCATTTCCCGGCGGGGCATTACAGTTTCTGTCTCGGGTTCTCTCGCCTTCAACGTACAGGAAGACCTTTCCGTGACGACAGCGAAACGTCTCCATCTTCCCCTCACTTCCACCTACAGGAGGGTGCCTGTGTTCAGGGCAGGTCTGTCCAGGAAAAAGAACCATCTCTTTGGCGCAATATCTGGAGTTGTTAACGTAAACGATGAGTTGAAGACCAATCTCGTCAAGCCTTTCCAGTCCAAAATCGGTTACCTCTATCCGATCCTTCTCCCCCTCCGTCAGGACAATACCCTTCTCCTCAAATTCCCTTGTCGTCCTCTTTTTTGCCTCTTTAAAGTTCATTTTATGGCCTCCAAGCCAGCGAGGCTGGAGAACTTGTCTTCGAGGGCATCGTACAATGATTTGTAAATCCCGTAAAGCTTCTCGTATTTCTTAACGGCTCCCTCTCTAGGCTCAGCCACCTTCTTCGCCGTTACCGCGATCTCGACGGCCTCTTCCACGCTGGCGTATATGCCAGCGCCAACGCCAGCAAGAAGGGCAGCTCCAAACCCCGGACCTTCGGAGACGGAGGTCTTGTTCACCGGGCTGTCAAAGTTA
This sequence comes from Candidatus Bipolaricaulota bacterium, assembly GCA_018334595.1. Lineage (GTDB taxonomy): Bacteria > Bipolaricaulota > Bipolaricaulia > M55B111 > M55B111 > M55B111. The sequence continues at coordinate 5,441 of JAGXLQ010000061.1, forward strand.
TCGGCGATTACCTGGGCCCAGAATTCACTCTTAGACCCACCTCCGGTGAGCCGGATTTCCTGTCTGGGGACGCCAAAGCCAGAAACCAACTCCATAGAGTCCCGCAGACCAAAGGTTATTCCCTCAATAACCGCCCTGGCCAGGTGTTCTCTGCCATGTTCATCTGAAAGGCCGAATAAAACGCCTCTTGCGTTCGGGTCCGCGTGTGGGGTTCTCTCGCCATTTAGGTAAGGCAAGAAAATCAACCGTTCTGCTCCGATGGGTACCCTGCTCGCCACAGCAGTGATCAAGTCATAAGGATCGTCTCCGGTGAGGAAAGCAACTTCCCTCTCCGGGCCTGCAAATTTATCCCTGTACCAGCGCAGGGACAGGCCGGCGGAGAGCATGACACCCATCAAATACCACCTGTGAGGAGCGGCGTGATTAAAACTGTGGAGTCCATCCTCCGGGTCGGAGTACATGGTTTCCGTGGGAGCAAGGACTACTCCGGACGAGCCAACACTAATAAGGTACTGACCCTCGTTAAGTACACCGTTTCCAATAGCGCTGCAGGCGTTATCCGCTCCACCCGCCACCACCACAGCGTCCGGTGACAGCCCCAGTTCCTCCGCGGCTTGCCTGTTAAGCTTGCCAACGGTATCCGTTGACTCAAGTACGGGAGGCAGAATCGACCTATCGAGGTCAAGTCCTCCGAGGACTTCCTCGGACCACGTCCCTTCACTCACGTTAAACAGAACAGTTCCGGCCGCGTCCGAAACCTCTGTAACAGTTCTTCCCGTCATCCGGTAGACTATGTAGTCCTTGGGCAAAAGCAGGGTGGCAAGCCTTTCGAAATTGTTCCTCTCGTTTTCCCTCAACCAGAGTAACTTCGGGGCGGTAAATCCCTCCAGTATCGGGTTTCCCACCTCACTTTTTAGCGTATCCAAACCCAGAACTTCCTCCATCTCACGACACTGTGCCGTCGTTCTAGTGTCGTTCCAGAGCAACGGGGGCCTGATAACCTCCCCTGATGAATCCAAAAAGACGGAGCCGTGCATCTGACCCGAAAGGGCAAGGGCTTTTACCTCGTCCTTATTTCCTAGATTTTCCGTGGCGCTGTGGGTCGCTTTGACCAAGCCGCCCCACCAATCTTCGGGGTCCTGTTCTGCCCACCCCTTTCGCGGCCGGCTAAGCGGATAGGAAGCCTTACCCGTATTAACTACCTTTCCATCGCTATCCAGTAATACCGCTTTGGCCGCTGAAGTGCCAAGATCAAGCCCAAGCAAATAGGTACTCATTTTTCCTCCTTCTCCGTAAGCAATAATCAGGTAACTTCCACCATGGGAAGGACCCAATTCTTATCTCGGGGCTACCTAACTCGAAAAGTAGAATTATTCTTCTTTCATCGCCTCGTCAAAGGCCAGGCTCGACGGCGCGAAGTCAACCTCCCGCACGAACTTAAGCGCTTCACGCGCCCCGTACTCCCGGTCCATACCGGTATCCTCCCACTCTACCGAGAGGGGTCCGGAGTAACCTATCTCGTTTAACTCCCTTATTATGTCCTCGAAGTTGACGTCCCCGTGCCCGAGTGACCTGAAGTTCCATCCCCTCCGGGGGTCTCCAAATTCCAGATGGGATCCAAGGATTCCCGATCTCCCATCCAGAGTGACGGCCGCGTCCTTCATATGAACGTGGTAGATCCTTTCCGGAAAATCCCGGATCATGAGGTGTGGAGTAACGCCCTGCCATATCAAATGACTCGGATCAAAATTAATTCCAAGTGTCTTCCGGCGCTCGAACGTCTCCAGAAGTTTAGCCGTCGTATGGTAGTCAAACGCAATCTCGGTGGGATGCACTTCGAGGGCAAACTTCACGTCGTACCTATCGAACTCATCGAAAATGGGATCCCAAAGCTCCCTTATCTCAGTAAACCCCTCCTCGATCATATCCTCCGTCGTCTGGGGAAAAGAATAGAAAAACTTCCATATCGGGGACCCCGTAAAACCCGTGATGACTTCGCACCCCATGTTAGCAGCCGCCTGCGGCGCGTACTTCATTTGTTCAATTGCCCAATCCCTGATCTTGCTAGGGTCGCCGGAATATTTCTCTGGCGCGAAATTGTCCAGCCGACTGTCGTACCGAGCGCCAACACACTGACCAATGATATGCGTTCCAATTGCCCAAACTTCCAGGTCGTTATCCTCGAGAATATCCTGTCTATCCTCTATGTAACCGGGGTCGTTGGCCCCTTTTTCTAAATCGAAGTGCTCCCCC
>JAGXLQ010000062.1 GCA_018334595.1 Candidatus Bipolaricaulota bacterium
ACTGGACGTGGGTTTGTTGCATAATCGACTTGAGGTAACCGGGGGTACGATAACTACCCTGTCAGAGGTTGTCGATCACTTGTACCGTTAGCAGAGGTTTGGGAGGAGATGATGTACGTAATCCATGATGACAATAAGTATCCCTTTTCCAAGGGAATACTGGCAAAATCTCTTTATCAATCCGGTGTACCCCTTGAAGAAGCCTATGAGATAGTAAGGGTAATAGCCGATGATCTGGAAGGTGAGGCTGATAGCGTGAAGGCTTCTCGCTTGAAGGAAATGGCTTCGGAGGAATTGATCAGAGGTGGGTGGAGGCAGGAAGAGAGATATTATCGGTTAAGGGAGACGTTAACGGAAATTAAGAGGCCGATGTTTATCCTCATAGGCGGTGGCCCGGGGGTCGGAAAGACGACTCTAGCGACTGAAGTCGGTCGTCGATTGGGGATAGAGAGGATAATTGGCTCCGACACCGTGAGGGAGATAATGCGGGGAATACTGTCACGCGACCTCGTACCGACCCTGCACGAATCAACCTTCAAGGCGATGGATAGCTTGAAGACTCCATACGTAACGGATAAGCTGATTTACGCATTCAACGATCAAGTGAACCTTGTAAATCGTGGTTTGAGCTCGGTCGTAGAGCGGGGCAGGAAGGAGGGCCTTGACATGATACTTGATGGGGTGCATATAGTCCCTGGATTTCTTGACTCGACTCTTGTAAAGCAACCAAAGTACATGTTTAAATACGTAATAGACGTTCCAGATATCGAAGCACACAAGAGGCACTTCTTTACCAGGGAGAAAGGGAGCCTGAGGGATCCTCGTCGATACATAGATAACTTCGAGAGAATCCGCAGGATACATGAGTACATACTCGAGGTTGCACGGGGGTCGGGGGTGACAATCCTTGAAAACGCCGATTTGACCGAAGCGATTGACGAAATCGTCACTGACATTTATTCCAGGCTAGACGTCGAGGAAAACGTGATTTGATCGCCAAAAAATTGACAATGCCTAACTTTTCTGTTATCGTCACATTAAACGGTTACGCAACCGCTTAACGAGGAACGTGATTGTGATATGGCGACGATGAAAGATGTAGCTAGGCTGGCTGACGTTTCGATCACAACCGTTTCACACGTAATAAATGATACGAGATACGTAAGCCCCGAGCTAACCGAACGTGTGAACAAGGCAATCGAAGAACTTAACTATCATCCAGACCCCATCGCCCAGGGGTTGAGCAAAGGCAAAAGCCAGATGATTGCCTTGATGGTTTCAGATATTTCAAACCCCTTCTTTCCTCATATCGCTAGGGGTGTGGAGGACTACACCAGGAAGAAAGAGTTCAACCTTATCTTGAGCAATACGGACGAGAACTCCCAGCAGGAAAAACAGAATATATCCCTGTTAAAATCCAAACGGGTAGATGGATTCATCATTTCACCAACTGACGAAGGCCACGAAGACTTAAGTGATCTTCTCGTTGAGGGAATTCCCCTGGTCATTATCGATAGGAAGATGAAGGATCTGGAGGTAGATCAGGTCTACTCAGACAACAAAGATGGTGGCTATAAGGCGACCCAGCACCTCATTGACAGGGGGCATAAGGATATTGGCATAATTCTCGAATATTCTGGAATTAGCAGCTTTAACGAGCGACTAAAAGGTTACAAAGAGGCCTTGTCAGACAACGGCATCAACATTCGTCAGGATTTGATCAGGCAGGCAGGAATGGAAGTTGAGGGTGCGTACGAGACGACCAGGACTTTATTAAAGGCACACCCGGAAGTAAGTGCTATCTTTAGCACCAATGATTTGATGACGGAGGGAGTCCTTCTTTATTTCAAGGAGGTTGGAGTAAGGTGTCCCGATGACGTCGCCCTGGTCGGATTTGACGATCCCAATTGGGCTGCCAGTTTCAACCCGGCAATAACTGCCGTCGCACAGCAGCCGTACGAGATGGGATATCAAGCCGCAAAGCTTTTGTTTGAACAATTACACGGTGAAGACGAACCGAGGCCCCCTCGGATCGTCGAGTTACAGACTGAACTAAAGGTGCGTGAGTCCTCTTAAGTCCTCCGTAAGATTGGATCGACTGAGGACTTTTTAGTTTAAAGAATTTTGATTTGAAAAATCCCACAAGTTATGATATATTAAATATAATAAAAACGCTTGCGCAAGCGTTTTTATCTTCTTGATGTTTGAACACGCGAAATCCCCGATGGATTTCGCCTTCACTTGAGGAGGTGGTAACCGCCGACAAATACAATATTTATAGTGTGCTAATAAACTTATTGCGTTTAGTTCTACACGTGATGCAACTTTCAATAGACCCAGGAGGGTTAACATGAAAAAGATCGTTATTTGTATGATCGTTGTTGCGTTAGGATTGGGGGTTTTCGGGATTACCCCGGTGGCAGCCGACGACTCTATTCGAATAGGTGTGGCAATACCTTCCGCTGATCACGGTTGGACAGGTGGTATTGTATGGTGGGCGAAGCAGGCTATCGAAGATTGGAAAGAAAAGGAGTCGGGCGCCAAGTTCTTTCTCGTCACGGCTGATTCTCCAAATCAACAGGTAGATCAGATTGAGACTTTGATGGTTAGAGGTATTGACGTGCTCGTAGTGTTGGCGCATCAATCAGGACCTGTGACTCCAGTGGTTGCCCAGGCAGCTGACGAAGGAATCTATATAGTTTCTGTGGACAGGGGGTTGACCGAGCCGGTCTCGGACATTTACATCAGGGGAGATAACCCCGGACTGGGGCGTGTATCGGCACAATGGATGGCAAAAGAACTAGACGGAAAAGGTAAGATAGTCTGTTTGGAAGGAATTCCCTCCGTAATAAACAAGGAGAGGGTCGAGGCATTCGAGGAAGTCATGGACGAGTACCCGGGTATAGAGATATTGGATTCTCAGCCCGCTTACTGGAGCACTCAGAAAGGCCTGGAGATAATGGAAAACTACCTTCAAAAGTATGACAAGATTGACGCTGTCTACGCACAGGACGACGACGTCTTGAAGGGTGTACTGCAGGCCTACGAGGAATCCGGCAGGGACGACATTGAATTTATGTTAGGGGGTGCGGGATCCAAGGACATTATCAAGATGATCATAGACGGTAGCGACTTGGTGAGAGCGGACGTAACTTATCCACCCTCAATGATTGCGACCGGAATTAGTCTGGGAGTAAAGGCAGCTAAGGGTGAAGCACTTGATGGATTCTACCAGAATCAGCTCCCGGCTGACATAATTCTACGATCAGAACTAATTACGAGGGAGAACGCAGAGGATTACTACTATCCTGATTCCGTATTCTAAGGAGTTAGGCCTGTATTACATGAAGCTTGGTTTAAGTAAACCTGGGGCTGACGGCTCCAGGTTTACTTTTCAACCAGGCACCTGTGAATCGAGGCTTTCATGATCAGAGAGGTGGAGTTAAATGGCCGAGAGTTTGGTTAAGACTGACTCAGTGGCAAAGGAGTTCTCCGGAGTCAGGGTCCTAGACGATATTTCCATAGATATATCCGAAGGAGAAATATTTGGCATCATTGGCGAGAACGGCGCTGGAAAGTCCACCCTTATCAAAATCCTTAACGGGATATATCAGCCCACGGAAGGAGACTTATACTTCAATGGCAGGGAGATCGAAAGGATGGATCCGTTTAGGGCTAAGGAGATGGGTATAAGTACCATACCTCAGGAATTCAACCTGGTGGAGCACCTCAACGTCTACGAGAACATATTCCTTGGACAGGAACACCAACAAAAAGGTCTTTTGCTGGATAGAAAGAAGATGGAGGCGCTGACGTCAGACCTTATGGACGAACTGCAGGCCAATATCCCTCCGGATGCTCGTATTGGTGAGTTGAGCGTCGCGCAAAAACAGATGGTGGAGATAGCAAAGGCGGTTGCATATGAGTCCAGGTTGCTGATAATGGACGAGCCAACTACCGTGCTGACTGCGAACGAAATTAGCGTCCTGTTTGACCTCATGAGGGATCTTTCAGACAGGGGAGTAACCATTATATACATATCTCATAAGCTGAAAGAAGTTAAGGAGATATGTGGTCGCGTGATGGTCCTCCGCGACGGCGAATTCGTCGGTCTGTACGCGACGGATGAGATATCCGAACACGAGATGGCAAACATGATGGTGGGTCGGGAACTAAATCAGATGTTTCCGGAAGTTAACCCCCCCAGGCAGGAAGTCGCTATGGAGATAAAGGGCCTATCTGAGGGAGATCTCGTTAATGACGTGAATTTTCATCTTAAAAAAGGTGAGATACTTGGCTTTTTCGGACTTGTGGGGGCGGGGAGAACCGAGCTCGCGGAGACAATAATTGGCGTGCGGGACAGGACTAGCGGGACAATAGAGATTGGAGGCGAGGGAGTAGAAATAAACTCGCCACGGGATGCGGTAAACAGTGGAATAGCCTACCTCCCGGAGGACCGCCAAAACACCGGAATACTTACCAACTTTGACCTGCCGAGCAACATAACCCTTATATCCCTGCGCAAATACCTACGTAATCTACTTATCAACAGAAAAAGGGAGCTGGCTAAGACGAGGAAATACATCGACGAGTTTAACATTCAAACCCCATCTATTAGGGCGAGGTTAGAAACGTTGAGTGGTGGAAACCAGCAGAAAGTCTCCCTGGTCAAGAGCCTCGATACGGAACCGGACATATTCATATTCGATGAGCCCACACGGGGGATTGACGTCAGCGCAAAGATGGACGTGTTCACCTTCATAAACGAGCTGGTAGGGGCTGGAATATCGGTTATATTTATATCTTCTGAACTGGAGGAAATTATTGGGATGTGCAACCGCGTTGCCGTAATGCGTGAGGGCGAAATCACAGGAATACTGGAGGGCGACGAGATCAATGAAGAACAGATTATGTACCATGCGACGGGCTTGGAAAAGAGGGCGGTACGATGAGTAAATCAACAGGAACTATCAACGAAATTAAAGAACGCGTTAGTCGGGTTGATATGGAGACGTACGGTCCGCTATTAGCGTTAATTGTTCTGTTTGTAGCCTCCTCATTTGCCAGCCCGATCTTTTTGAAGTGGAGGAACTTAACGAACGTTCTCCGACAGATTTCCTACACGGGTACGATAGCTCTGGGCATGACCTTCGTGATTATCAGCGGTGGAATAGACCTGTCGGTTGGGTCTATGACGGCGTTCGTTGGGGGAGTAGTCGTCATAATGGTGAACTATTTTGGCGGTGGCCTTCTGGCGATATTGATTGCTATTCTCGTCGGCCTACTTATGGGAGCGGCGGCGGGGGCGTTTAACGGTTTGATCATTACAAAGGGAAAAGTTGCCCCGTTTATCGTAACTTTGGGCACCTGGGGAATGTTCAGATCCCTCACGCTGTACATCAGTGGGGCCGGTGAATTCCGCTCGACCAGCAGGCTTTTCCCGCAGCTGGGGATGGGATATTTTCTTAAAATACCGATCCCGGTCTGGATCCTCCTGGGGTTGACGGTCTTCTATAGCATCTTGTTGAACAGGACCAAGTTCGGCCGCTACGTATGTGCGGTTGGCTCAAACGAGCGAGTGGCTGAGTATTCTGCGATTAACGTCCAGCGAATTAAGTTCTTGACCTACATCATCACGGGTGTAAACGTTGGTATTACCGCGGTGTTGTTATCTTCAAGGCTCAATTCCATAAATCCGACTACAGCGGGATCGGGTTTTGAGCTCGACGCGATCGCCGCGGTGATCATTGGCGGTACGATGCTGTCAGGCGGTAGCGGTTCGGTTTTCGGCACGTTAATTGGTGCCATTATCCTGGGAATAGTTAGCAACATGCTTAACCTGCTGGGCGTCTCCCCTTACCTGCAGGGGACTGTGAGGGGACTGGTCATAATTGGGGCCGTCCTTATCCAACGACAGAGGGGTTAAGATTTCTACAACCAGTCTTTGACTATTGCGATGGACAAACAAGTTATATAAGAGGTGTTAACATGATTGAAGGTAGACAAGCAGGCCAGAGTTCGATCGCGAAGTTAGCGGGAGGTATGGTCGGTGGTGGACCCGGGTCCTTTATCGGGGCGGTACACAGATCCGCTGCTAGTTTCGACGGAAATGCCGAATACGTTGCCGGCGCGTTTTCAAGAAGCTACGAAAAATCAATTAAGACGGGGCGGCAATTGGGGATAAGTGAGGATAGGGTCTACGATGACTTTGAGAAAATGGCAAAAGCTGAGTCCGCGCGGGAAAATGGTATCGATTTTGTATCGATTGTGGTTCCAAATAAGTTTCATTACCCCGTGGCTAAGGTCTTCTTGGAGCAAGGGATCAACGTAATCTGTGACAAACCACTGACGTTTACTGTTGAACAGGCTGAAGAACTGGAAGAATTGACCGAAAAAGAGGATCTACTATTTGGTGTAACCTACGTCTATTCGGGCTATCCGATGGTGAAGCACGGGCGTGAAATCGTCCAGCGGGGAGACATAGGCGAGATTAGAGTTGTACAGGGTGAGTACCCTCAGGAATGGCTTGCCCGTCCGGTCGAAAAAGAGGGAAACAAACAGGCAGGATGGAGGACCGACCCCGAATTCTCGGGAAGATCGAACTGCGTAGGAGACATTGGGAGCCATATAGAAAATACCGTGTCTTACGTGACAGGGCTGAGGATAAAGGAACTGTCGGCAAACCTTGACGTATTTGGTGAAGGCCGACAGCTAGATGACAACGCGGCAATGCTTCTTAAGTTCAAGGGAGGAGCTACGGGCAGTTATTGGTGCTCACAGGTGGCGATAGGCCATGACAACGGGCTTAAGATACGAGTCTACGGGACGAAGGGATCGTTGATATGGAAGCAAGAAGATCCAGATCACCTTGAAGTTAACTACCTAGGTAAACCGGGGACCGTTCTCAGCCGGGGCAGAGATGAACTCTTCAGCTCGGCGGAAGAGACCGTAAGATTGCCCGCCGGACACCCGGAAGGTTTTTACGAGGCATTTGCCAACATTTACCGGAACTTCCTTGCCGCCCTTGGGGAGAAAAAGTCGGGAAGCGACGTCGATCCAGAAGATTTCGATTATCCCTCGGTTCACGCGGGTGTCCAGGGAGTGAAGTTTATCAACGCCTGCGTCGATAGTTCGGAATCTGGAAGCGAATGGGTGAAGCTGGACTGACTCTGATCACGAAGCATTACTTTTAGGAGGTAAGAAATTATGAGCAGGCCTGTAACCTTGTTTACCGGTCAATGGGCTGATCTTTCATTTGAAGAGATATGCGAACTGGCAGGAGATATGGGGTATGATGGGCTGGAGGTTGCCAGCTGGGGGGAGCACTTCGATTTAGAAAAAGGGGCCAACGACCCCGGTTACATAGAGGATAGACAGGATATTCTCGAGGATAACGACCTGGAAGTTTGGGCAATTGGAACGCATATCATTGGTCAGTGTGTCGGCGCTCGGCACGACAGTCGGCTGGACAATTTCGCGCCAGAGAAATATTCCGGCGACCCTAGCAAGATCAGGGATTGGGCAATTGAACAGATGAAGTACGCGCCGCAGGCGGCTGCTAACATGGGGTGCGAAGTCATCACGGG
>JAGXLQ010000063.1 GCA_018334595.1 Candidatus Bipolaricaulota bacterium
AGTAAGTCTCGTCCCCGGGGTCCTCAGGGGGCAAGTATACGAGGCGCTTGTTCGCTTGCCGTTCCAGAACAGGGGCAGCTAGGAGGTCAGAGCCGACCATGAACTGGTCGGATATCCGAAACGACTCGGAGTCGTGGGGAAACTCCCAAAACAGAGGGCGTGCCAGCGGTACGCCGGTCAGGTGACTGCGATAAAAGGTGGTATAGAGGTAGGGTAGCAGGCGGTATCGTAGAGAGATGAATTTTCGGTTTATTCTCTCAAACGGATCCCCAAACGACCAGGGTTCCTGCGGTATCGTGTCCAGGCCCGAATGGTTCCTAAAATAGGGGAGAAGGGAACCGAGTTGAGTCCATCGGGTTAACAATTCCGGCTCCACGTCACCGGCGAACCCACCGACGTCCGGCCCGGCAAAAGGGACTCCGGACATTCCCATATTTAACACCATAGAGATCGACATCCTCATGTGCTCCCAGCTTGCAGTATTATCTCCCGTCCAGCTTGCAGCGTACTTCTGGATACCGCTAAAGCCAGATCTTGTCAGGATGAATGGCCGCTCACCCGGCCTGGCAGTTGAGAAAGCGTCGAAGGTGGATAACGCCTCGTAGATAGCATATAGGTTGTGAACCTGGCCGTGGGATACATCTTTTCCCCGATCGTCCCTATGCAGAAGCCAGTTTGACGCCTCAGCCCCCAGGTTCGCCAGTTCTTCCTTTACCGAGTAATCCAGGTGCGCCCCCTCCATGATCCCTTCTTGGATGGTCTGGGAAATGTTTCCCAACTGCTTTCTTCCGAAGAAGATGGCCGGCTCGTTCATGTCATTCCATATCCCGTCTACTCCCTGCTCGAGGAACTTGACGTTCTTCTCTGTCCACCAGTCCCTGACTTCCTCCTGCAGGAAATCGGGAAAGACACAAAACCCTGGCCAGACGGCCCCGGAAAAATTATCACCATCGTGGTCCTTGACTAGGAGGTCGCCCTCGACGGCGTCTTCGTAGACTTCGTAGTTCTCCTCTTCCTTGATTCCCGGGTCGACTATCGTAACAACCTTGAAATCCAGGTCGTGTAACTCGTCAATAATTTCTTCCGGTTTAGAAAATCGCTCATCATCCCAGGTGAATACCTTATAGTCGTCCATGTATTGAATGTCCAGGTAGAGGGCGTCACATGGTATACCCCTCTCCCTAAATTCCGCGGCGAGCTCTTTGGCCTCTTCCCCGTCCGCGGGCGCACCATATTTCGAGTGATGATAGCCGATAGCCCACTTCGGAGGCATAAACGGCTTGCCCGTCAGGCCGACGTATTCGCTCACGAGGTCCTTGATTGAAGTTGACGAAAATACGTAGAGCGTCATCCGCGGAGAACCAGCAGAAAGCCCGATTAACCCCCTCCCCGACCTGTGCTTTACGTCAAATTTGGTCTTCTCCGGCTGATGAACGTAAACTCCTATGTACCTGTCGTCCCTCTCCTGGCGGGGAATCCTGACGATATAAAACGGAATGGACATGTATAGGGGATCCTCGTTGTGGGTGTAAAACCCATTGGGGTCACGGTTCCACATCTCGTAGGACCCTCCACTCTTCTCGAGGTAGCCAGTCTTTTCACCGAGACCAAATACCTGGGATTTCACGGGAACTCGCTGGAAGAGAGTTATCCATCCCCCCTCGTTTCTCCCGACGTCCGACCAGGGAGGAGGGTCGTCGTTAACCTCCGAAAACTCTATGTCCTCGCCTTCGCCGGGACTCAGGCTGAATCCTTCATTCCGAGATGAGAGGTCCCAGCTATCCGCCTCGCCTCTAAGGTCTCCCTCGTTGAGTTCCGGGGATATCGAGTATCCCCGGTCTCCAGCGTTTGCGGGTGCTATTTCCACCCGCACGGTGGCGTCATTAATTTGCTCGACCGAGACTTCCAACCACCCATCCTTCAGGCATAGCGACGACCTGGATACCTCTTCTGTCAATTTGAGCCCCCGTCCCGGACCATCTCTTCTACCGTCTGAAAACCAGCTTGGCCCTTTTCGTGCCAGCCTTTAACGGTATATATCTTTTCCATTTTCTCCTCAGAGACGTGAGCGGCGACTATCTCTCCGGAGAAGATAGTGTGGTCTCCCGTGACTAGCTCTCCTCGCTTCTCACATTCAAAACAGACAACTGATTCTTTGATTAATGGGACCGAAACGACAGATGGCTCCTCCGTCCGGAGTGAGGTCTTGGAGAACTTGTCGACGTCAGCACCTGAATTGTTTCCACAATAGTAGACGTCCTTTTTTTGCTCGGAACTCGGAAAGGTCACAACGAACTCAGCAGAATTCTCCATTAACTGGTAAGTATACCTCTCGTGCCCGACGCTTACCGCCAGCATTACTGGATCAATCGAGGTAAACGTGACCCAGCCTGCAGGCATTGCGTTGACCTGGCCGGCTCCGTCCCCGGAAACCACCAGGGTTACCCACTCCGGATACTTTCTTCCAACTGCTTCCTCAATGCTCGTCTCTCTCATGGTCTATCTCCCCCATATTGTTATTGGATCTTTGTCATTTCCCTTCCTCAAAGGGAAACGGTCTGTTTACCCCCGTTAATGAAAGACTGTAGTCACGATCTACGGGGATAAGTCTACCTTATAAATTAAGGAAAAACGCCCAGTTATTCCACGAACGGGCAAGAATATCGGACGATAAACCCTTCTGGCTTCCAGGAGGTTCAGAAAGTAGCGTCCCCTGGTAAACCATTCCGTTTATCAACTATCGGTAATAAGATGAAAAATCAACTTTATTCGATATAATATGAACAGGTTTCCCACGGGAATATTTTGCCAAGCCGATCTTAATTGTTTTATACTTAAGGAGAACAGCGGTCAGCGTTTTCAGTAACCTACCGCAATTATTCCAATAACCGGGGGTACGCTTAGCTATATATTTATGTTAAAAGACAAGAGATTTACCAGCCTAAAGGAACTATTTAACTACCTTGCCAGCAAAGAAGGCGCGACGGTGTCCTATCAGAGGGGGGAAACCATATACAAGGAAGGGGAACCCGACAATAAGGTATATTGGGTGGATTCCGGGGGAATTGCACAATCGCAACGGATCTCCAACGGGCAAAACCTTACCTATCAGATATTATTGCGTAACGACATCTTCTCTACCTACCACCTGTCTTCGCGAGTAATCAACCAACCCTGTACCGCCAAGGCCCTCGTCAACTCAACGCTGAAGGAACTCCTGAGGGACACGTTTAAGGAGTACCTACTTTCCAACCCGGAACTATCACTGGAAGTAATAGATAAGATATCCGACGAACTTCAGGCCAGAGACGAGACCCTGGAACGACAAATATCTATGACGGCAAAGGAAAGAATACATTCCATACTCGAAAACCTCGCCCCGCTCGGCAAAAAGTGTGGGCGCGGCGTATCAATCACGTTTATTACGAGACGGGAGCTGGCCGAGATGGCTGGCATGACGGAAGAAACCGCAACCAGAAGTTTAAGTACGTTGGAAGGAGAAGGGGTTTTGCAAAAGAGCAGGGGAGAAATACTCCTATTCTAGCTTTTTGGGACACATTTGGCCGGAATGAGGCCTACCAAAGTCTGGTTTAGTTGGAGTTGATACAGGTCAGATCTTCAATTGATATAGCTCATTGTTCTAACCCATAAAAAGATTTAAACCTAATATAAAGACTTTGGTCGAGTGATTTACTTAACACTGGTTGATTAAATCATTCCCACCCTGACCTTGTGCATTGCACTTAACGGGAACGGATTGATTTAATAAAGTAAGATTAGTTTGACGTTACAACAATCTGGGGTTGATAACGCGAGAGAAAATTGCTCAAAGCAAACAAAATCTTATCAAAAGAACTTAGGAGGTGAGAGATGGAGGTATGGAATTATATCAATGGTCATTGGTTAACCATCGGTAACTGGACGCTGGACCACCTTTGGTTGATCTTCGTGTCTAACTCCATTGCCGTTTTGATTGGCGTCAGTCTCGGTATATTTATCGCCGGCAAAGGCAGAGAGGAGATCGCTGATACAGTCCTTTACCTGGCCGGGATAATGATGACTATACCCAGCCTTGCACTGTTTGGCCTGTTAATGCCGGCCTTAAGCGCGATGAACCTACCCGCTATCGGGTTCCTTCCCGCAGTTATCGCCCTTATTCTCTACGGGCAACTCCCAATTCTTCGCAACACTTATACCGCAATAAGAGAGGTTGACCCGGCAATGATCGAGGCGGGAAGGGGGATGGGGATGACCCCACGACAGATACTGGTAAAGATCAAACTCCCGCTCGCTGTCCCGGTTATCATGGCCGGCCTGAGAAACGCGGTTGTCATTAACATCGGCATAGCAACTATCGCAGTGTTTATCGGTGCCAGAGGACTTGGCGTGCCAATATTTCGCGGGCTCAGGACGTCAAGAATGGATATGATAATTACCGGAGCAATATTCGTTTCTATGCTGGCGTTGATTGCTGATGGCCTGCTAGCCATCGCGGAAAACAAGTTAACACCGGAAGGATTAAAAAGATGATAACACTAGAAAACGTAACAAAGACATACTCCGACGGAACGGAGGCAGTTAAAGGAGTTTCTTTTGAAATCAAAGACGGAAACCTTTGTGTTCTTCTGGGCCCATCCGGCTGTGGGAAGACGACGACGATGAAGATGATCAACCGGTTGATTCCCATCACCGAAGGTAACATATATATCGACAGCAAAGACACAAAGACAATGGATGAAAACGAGCTGAGAAGAGATATCGGCTACGCGATTCAAGAGATAGGTCTTTTCCCTCATATGACGGTTAAGGATAATATAGCGACCGTACCCACCCTGAAGAATTGGGACAAGGAGAAAAAGGAAAAAAGAGCTGAAGAACTCCTTACCCTGATGGGTATGGATCCGGACGAATTCCTGGAAAAGTACCCTACCGAGCTGTCGGGCGGCCAAAAGCAGAGGGTCGGAGTTGCCCGGTCTTTGGGAGCCGACCCGCCGATTATGCTAATGGACGAACCCTTTGGTGCAATCGACCCCATAACCAGGGACAGGCTCCAGGACGAGTTCATCAACATACAGGAGGAAATTCAAAAGACGATCGTGTTCGTTACCCACGACATCAACGAAGCAATTAAGATGGGAGACAAGGTCGCCCTGATGAAGGACGGCGAGCTCATTCAGTACTCCACACCGGCCGAACTGTTAGCTGCCGCAAAAAACAAGTTCGTCAGGGACTTTGTCGGTAGCGATAGGACGCTGAAAAGCCTGCGTTTGATGAAGGTAGAGGACGCGATGAAGAAATCTCCCCGGGTGGTAAGAAAGGATGACGACTTAAGCGAGGTCGCCTCGATCATGGAGGAGGAGGACCTCACGTACCTAATTGTGGTCGAAGACGGGAGAAAGTTGAAGGGGTGGATCAACCGACAGGACATCGAGAGCGAGAGCGGCGTGGTGGAGGACGTCATGAGCGAGAGCACTGGAGCGGCCGAACTGGGCACGAGCCTGGCCGAAGGGTTAACCATCATGCTGGAAAGAGACGTAGCCAACCTGCCCGTGGTTGACGAATACGGAACCTTGCAGGGAATAGTAACGTTCAACGACCTGCAGAGCCTAATAGGAGAAACCTACACGGAACGGGGAGGAAAACACCCAGAGGTCACACAATGAGAAGGAGAATAGTACTTGTAACTTTACTGGGTGTCTTTATCGGCATAACGATCTGGATAACGCAGATGGACACGTTGCGTTACATGCATCCGAAAACCTACGGGGATCTAGCTCGACAGACCTGGAACCACATAAAGATGGTAGGTATAGCGGAACTTCTGGCGATAGGCGTCGGCGTACCACTGGGAGTACTCGTCACCAGACCCGGACTGAAGAAGTTCGCAACCCCTGTTATAGGTACGGCTAACGTGGGCCAGACCATACCAAGTCTCGCCGTCGTCGCCATCATGGCACCGATTCTGGGCTACCGGTTTGAATCGGCAATAATCGCCTTGTTCGTATACTCGCTCTTACCGGTCCTTCGCAATTCCTTTACGGGGATCAACGATATCGATCCCGCGATAATCGAGTCAGCCAAGGGAATGGGTATGTCCAGACTTCAGATAGCCCTGAAGATAGAACTGCCGCTCGCATTACCCATAATAATGGCGGGTATTAGGACCTCAACGGTCATCTGCGTTGGCACAGCAACCCTGGCCGTTCTCATCGGGGGAGAGGGGCTGGGCAAGATAATACTTGCCGGCCTTTATACTCAAATCCCCCTGTTAATACTGCAGGGTGCTGCACCAACCGCGGCGCTGGCCGTGATCCTTGATACCCTCCTCGGGGGGTTTGAAAGCTGGATGACACCCAGGGGCCTGAAGAAGTCATAAAAGCAAATCAGTACTTTAGGGGGTGAAAGTAGATCCAGAAGAAAATGTTCGGAAGTATATCCATAAAAGAACAAACATCAACCCGTTTAACAAGGGAGGTAACATGAAAAAATTTACAATTTTCGTCCTAGTCGCAGTTTTGGTGGTCGGCACCGTTTTTGGCGTAGCTGCCCAGAAGAAGAAAGTGGTAGTCGGAAACAAGAACTTCACGGAACAGTACATTATCGGACAGCTGATGAAACAGATGCTGGAGGAACACGGGTTTACCGTAAATCTGAAGAGTGACCTCTCCTCTATGGTAATGAGGAAGGGCTTGGAAACCGGGGACATCGATATCTGCGCTGAGTATACGGGAACCGCTTGGATGTCTCACCTCGGCTATCCCTACTCACCCTCCATCGGACATCAGGCTCTGTACGCAGCCGTCAAGGCGATAGATGGAACCGACAACAAACTCGTCTGGCTCGACCCAATTTGGAACCACAACACGTACGCATTAGCGGTCTGGCCCGAATACGCGGAGGAGCATGACCTGGAGACGATGTCCGACCTGGCGGCGCTCTACCGCGAGGAGGACGGTAAGATTAATACCTTCATCGACTTTGAGTACTCACAGAGACCTGACGGGCTACCCGCTTTGGAAGAATACTACGACTTCAAGATCGCCAAGAACTCCCTAAAAACAGGCGCCCCCGGCGCTTCGGTCACTGCACTTGACAACAAACAGACGACCGTCGGTATGGTCTTCGCCACGGACTCAAAGATAGCAGAGAACGACTGGGTCGTGCTGCAGGACAACAAGATGTTCTATCCGCCTTACGACCTCACACCCATAGTAAATCAGGGCGTCCTCAAACAATATCCAGAAATCGAGGATATCTTGAACGAACTGGTCGCCAGCTTTCCCGGCGGGGGTGAGGACTGGACCCCACAATTCATGGTAGAATCTCAGAAGGAATGGTCTGCCTTAAACGGTATGGTCGACATCGACAGGATGGACGCAGATGAAGCCGCAGAAGATTACTTGAAAGAACACGGACTCATCAACTAAATTGATTAGCGGTAAGTGTCCTACACCGGAATAAACGCAAAGAGGGCCAGATTGCTTCTGGCCCTCTTTTTTTTCGCTCTGTCACGGGAGGGTTAATGTCAGAAGTCAATCACTATATGGATTTTATCCTACCGACGAAG
>JAGXLQ010000064.1 GCA_018334595.1 Candidatus Bipolaricaulota bacterium
CCGATTCCGAACCACTGGTGAGCGATCTCGTGGGCGATTAGATATTCCGATAGTCTCTTTGTCAGGCCGTCGAGCAGGAGGTCCCCCTCCGTGAAGAAGGAGCTGCCCAGGACGATAGTTCCATCTGCTGCCATCCCGTAATATCCCGGGGATGGACCCTGGGCGAAGGTCAACCCCTCCCGGCGGTAAGCCCCAAACTCCTGGGAATAATAGGTCAATATCTCGTTCGCGTAGGAAGCGAGAACCCTGGCCTCCTCTTCGTATCCGGGGTAGTAGAGGACGTCGATCGCGTAATTTTTGAACTCCTCGTGGTATCTTCTGTACCGGGGTCCGGCCACGAGGGGAAACGACCTCGCCGCTTGTAGCTCGGCCTGCACACGTTTCCTGCCGTTTTCCCCGGCCGTTTCCGTCTCCTGGATAACGTCACTGCCGGCCACCTGGAAGTCCTCGGGGACCCCGAGGCTTACGGTGAAGTCTCCAGATGGAAACTTCGTTTCCCCGTACAGCTCCTCGTCATAACCTTTCCACCAGGTAGCTGGAGCGAGGGTGGGGTACCAGCCAAACCTCCATATGTAGGTATCCTTGTAGTACTCCTCGTCCATCGCGTTCCTGGTTGGTATCTTTGTCGAGAAATGAACCCTCAGCGAGGTCCCCTCGCCGGGGGCGAGTGGGCTAGATAGCTTGACCCGGATTGCGGTCTTCTCCAGCGAGTACGTCTGCTGTGCCGGGGGGAGGGACTCCCAGGCAAAATCGACCTCTTCTCCCTCCTCGGTAATCGGTTCCGTTATCTCGGTCCACCCGGGGTTAAAGCCACCCGGGTAAGTAGAATCCCGGTTGACCTTGCTGAGTTGCGGGTTTGGTTCCCGGAGGAAGTTGGCCCTGAGGACGATAACCACCTCACCGACTTCTTCTTCCAGAGTGTTGGTAAAGGTTATCTCCTCAACCCCTGCCACCGTCCGTTCTTCCTCGTCCAGATTCGCTCGAATGTCGTAATTCAGTTCGTTTCCCAGGGTCACCCCGGGGACGGCCACGACGATAACTGTGAGTAGTATAGAAACGATCGAAAGTTTGTGCTCATCTATATTCATAGGAGTTATTCTCACCATTCCTCGTGATCTGAGATTCGCCTGGTTAAGGGTTTAGCGTCTTCTGTCCCCTCTTTACGACGGGAGGTCCTCACCTGTGCCAGCTGACTCCCTTTTTTTTCCGGGATCGCCCGGCGAAAACACTATTCTAACCTTTTTCACGCGTCTTTTGGACGATTGCTCTACGGTCATCTCGACGTCGTTGACCGTAAGACTCGTCCCGGCCGGCGGAATCCTTTCGAGGTGGTCAATTATCAGGCCACCGATCGTGACGTTTACTTCAGGGAGGCCCAGCCCAATCGATCTATTTAGTTGCTTGACCTCGCATTCTCCGTTAACGATCAACTCCCCCGGTTTGACCTCCTCCATCATTACTTCGTGAGTATCGAACTCGTCCTCTATCTCCCCCACTATCTCCTCGAGGATGTCCTCCAGAGTAATTATCCCCGCGATGCCACCGTATTCGTCAAGGGCGATAGCCAGGTGGATTTTTTCCCCCTGGAACTCTCGGAGCAACGCGTTTATCGGTTTCGTGGAAGGGATGAAGTAAGCGGGACGAATTATCTCTCTAACCTCGAGGTCGCTGTCCTCCGAGTGCCTGAGTAGGTCCTTGGAATAGAGGGTGCCGATGATCTCATCTACCTGCCCGTCGCGGACGGGGTACCGGGAGTGTCCGTACTTGGCGATGAGTTCCTTTGCCTCCGAAATCTTGTTTGCTGCCTCTATCGTATGGGTTTCAGTTCGCGGGACCATGACGTCACTGGCCATAAGGTCGTCGTAGCTGAATATTCTCTTTATCATGTCGCCCTCGTGTTTGTCAAGCAGGTCTCTTTCCTGGGCGACGTCGATTAAGGCCTTGAGCTCTTCCTCGCTTACCCTGGTCGGCTCCCGATGGGTAAGCTCGGTGCTAAAGGTCGATAATATCCCGTCCGAGATGAGGTGAAATGCTTTGACAACAGGCTTCAACGCGAGAGAGAGCAGGTAAATGACGTTGATGGTCGCCAGGGTATACCGCTCGGCGTTGTTTTTGGCAAAGTTCTTGGGAGTGATCTCGCCAAAGGCCAGCAGCATGATCGTCATGGTGACTGTAGTGATAATACCTTTGTAGTAACTGGCCATGGCGTCTGGCAACACTTGGAGAAACAACAGCGTCGCCATCGAGCTGGCACCTATGTTGACGAGGTTGTTCAGGATGAGGATCGTAGTGATCAACTGGTTCGGTTGGTCGGCCAGCAGCGTGAGGCTGCTGGACTTATTGTCGTATTTTGAAGAAAGCAGGCGGATCCTAACCCGGCTGAGAGATGTAATTGCGGTCTCCGTGCTGGAAAAGAACGCCGATAGCAGAATTAGGATGAATAAGATAATTATTTGCGAACCAATCGACAAGCGATAACACGCTCCTTATTTTCTCAATAATATTATAGATTTGGCAATTCACAATTGCAACGGGATGACAGAGGGTTTGTCACGGAAATTAGCCGGGAAGTCCCGCAACTTGTGGCAGGGAGGGATCGGCTTGTTGCCTTTACAGTATGTCCACCTAGCAGTCAACTCGCCCTGCTCGATTGAACTAACAACGAGCACAACACGAGTTTTGCATTGACTGCCGGGCTCCTGTTGTGTATGAACGATGTACTTAGCCAACCAGGTCCTATACAAGCCCCGTCCATTGGGCGGAGTAATTGACTTTCTGGACCGTCTCCCGGGGGAACTCAAATTATTGACAGTTCAGAGTGAAATCCGTATCCTTTCTTCAATTGGGATGGTAAAGATGGAAATTGATATCGATCAGATGAGTCAAATAATTAAGTTGTTTGAGGACTCGGCCCTGACTGAAATTACGGTCGAGCAGGACAACTATCGCTTAACGCTAAGAAAGGAAGCCAGGGGTGACCGGGCCGGGTCCGGAGGTGAGCCCGTTACCAGTGTCAGTGGTAAGGACCGGAGCAGTGAAGCCTTGGCGACGGAAGAAGAGACCGGAGAAGAGTTTGAGGAAGATGACGACAGGTTCTATATTACCTCGCCGATCGTGGGCACCTTCTATAGCAGTGCCTCGCCGGACGATGCGCCTTACGTCCAAGTCGGCGACGTTGTCCACGAAGGGGAAACGGTTTGTATCGTGGAAGCGATGAAGGTGATGAACGAGGTGGACGCCGACAAGGAGGGCAGGGTCGTCGAGGTCTGCGTCCACGAAGGGGATCCGGTTGAATACGGACAGGAGCTTTATAAGTTAGAGCCAGCGGAGAATAGCTGACGTGGACAAGATACTAATTGCGAACAGGGGCGAAATCGCCCTTCGGATCATCGAGGCCGCCCGAGAGCTTGGCCTGAGCACCGTCGCCGTCTATTCGGAGGTGGACAAAAACCAGCTCCACGTGGAGCTGGCTGACGAGGCCTATTGTATCGGTCCCAGGGAAGCCGAAGAGAGTTACCTCAACCTTCCCGCGATAATTGGCGCCGCCGATATAAGCAATGCCGACGCCATACACCCTGGATACGGTTTCATGTCAGAAAACCCCCACTTTGCCGAGGTCTGTGAGGGCCACGGGATCAACTTTATCGGCCCATCTTCTAGGACACTCGAGCTGGCGGGGAACAAAATTAAATCGAAGGAGATCGTCAGAGGGGCGGGGGTACCGGTATTACCGGGGTCTCAAGAGACCGTTGACGACAAGGATGAATTGAAGAAAGTGGCGGGAGAGTTTCGCTACCCGTTGATACTTAAAGCTGCGTACGGCGGTGGGGGGCGAGGCATGCGTATCGTCAGGGACGAAGAGGAGTTGATGGAAGGGTTTACCTCCAGTAGCAAGGAGGCAGAGGTTTCCTTTGGCGAAGGGGCGATGTACCTGGAGAGGTACCTGTCCCAGCCGAAACACGTGGAAGTACAGGTCATTGCCGACGAACATGGAAACTACGGTCACGTTGGCGAGCGCGAGTGTTCTACGCAGAGGCGGCACCAGAAGATTATCGAGGAGGCGCCGGCGCCGGGTATCTCTGATGAGACCCGGAAGAGGCTGCGCGAGGACGCGATTAAGATCGCGCGGGCGTTTGGTTACACCAGCCTGGGCACCGTCGAGTTTCTCGTCGACGAGGACGAAAGCTATTACTTTATCGAGTTGAATGCCAGGATTCAAGTCGAACACCCGGTATCAGAGGAGATTACGGGCGTTAACCTGGTTAAGGACCAGCTCAAGATCGCGGAAGGCGAAGAGTTGGTCCGGGATAGGTATGAGGACTTCAGGGGGCACGCAATAGAATGCCGGATTAACGCCGAGGATCCCGAAAACGACTTTTTACCCTCCTCCGGCGAGATTAAGATACACCAGTTTCCCGGTGGTAACGGGGTCAGGCTCGATACCTGGGTTTACAACGGGATAAGGGTTTCCCCCTACTACGACTCCTTGCTTGCCAAGTTAATCGTCAGAGGGGAGACGCGTTACGATACGATTACGAAGACCATCTCCGCCCTTAGAAGGTTTGAGATAGGCGGGGTTAGGACGAACAGGTCATTACATTTGGACCTTCTCAGGCAGAAGGAGTTTCGGACGGGGGACTACTCGATCACCTTCCTCGATCAATTCCTCGAAGAGAGGGGTGTGGCGTAGAGGTCGAACCCGACTGCACCTTTAGGTCTAGGCGTTTCCCATAGTCGAAGATATATTGATGTCCCCTCCAGTTAGCCGTAAAATAGGGAAAAGCCTTGACGTTACGGTTTCGGTCCAGGAGAAAGGATGCACCCAAAAGAAAGCCGGTTGAGATATAACAATAGTCACCTTGTCAACAAGGCGAGCGTTTTTGAAAGCCTTAGTTTCGATTCGCCGGCCACGATAAAGCAGGTGGCGGGGAGCACGAGGCTCAGCACACCTACGGTGACGAAGGCCCTCTCCCATCTTCAGGAGATCGGGCTAGTCACGGAAAAAGGCCGCAAGGACCAACCCAAAGGCCGTAAGCCCACCCTGTTTGGGTTGAGCGAGGGGTACTACTGGCTGGGAATCGACCTGGAGATCCCCGACCTACGAATTGCCGTCTACGATCTCGCGAAAAGGCTTATCAAGAGCAAGAAGGACTTCGTCTGCGTCGACGAGCAGGACGGTGACGTCGAGAGATATCTGCCGGGTAGCGTAATTGACAAGGTTAAAGGTTTCCTGCAGGCGCAGGACATTTCCGTCAGTTCAATCCTGGGTGAGGGTGTAGGGGTCCCCGGCATGGTGAGCGAGGGGACCTTCAAACCGTTTAGCAGGTTAAAGAACCCCCCTTCGATCCCGTTAAAGGAGCCCCTCGAGAAGAAGTTAGATATCCCTACCGTCATTGGCAACGACGTCGACCTAGAACTCCTGGCGGAACTGGACCGCAGAAGTTTGCTGGAGGAGCCGGGCGTGGTCGCGGTATATCTCGCCGCAAGGCCCAGCAAGGCGACGCACAACTCGGTCAGGATAGGGGGAAGCGTATTTCACGACGGTACAATCCTCCAGGGAGCAATGGGCTCGGCCAACGAGTTTGGCCACACGTCGGTCTCTCGGGGTGATCACGGGGAGTTGAAGTGTAACTGCGGAAACCCAAAGTGCCTGGAGACCTACGTAAACCAGAAGATCAGCGGTGCCCCGGCCGGTAGGCTCCCCGAAGAGGTTGTCGAGGTATTAACCGACAAGCTAAAGGACTTGATATTTTTGTACAACCCGTCTTTACTTATAGTTGACCTCCTCGCCTTTCCCCAGCTATCCAGCCCTGTTCTCGAGGGAATAAACCAGTTCATTGAGCTCCGCCACGGACACCTGGACTTCGACGGCCCTGAAGTAGTTACACCCGGGGACAGCGAAATGGCCTGCGCCCGCGGTGCCTGTATTAAGTCCTTTCAGAACATGGCCGTCAACCCGGAGAAATATCCCATTCTGTCTCAGGATTCTTAACAGTGGCGGTTCCTCTTTCTTGGAGGTTACCCCGGCCCGTCATCTATTATGAAAAAATTAAATACACTTCTTCCTGCAGGAATATTAGCTGGCAAACCACAGCATTAATAAATTGCTTTTTTAATTAGGAAAGGTTCTACAGGGTTATAAGGGGAAAATCAATCAATGAGGTAGACTAAATCGTCTCCGTTCGTCTATCTGTAACTATTTAGCTTGCTGAAGCAAACCCTGACCTCAATGCCCCCTCCACCGTCTCCATGAAACTCTCCTCCCTCTTCTTGCAGGTGGCCAACACGCTCATTAAGACCGCATGTTTTCCCGCTCCCGACCAAAAGCGGTGTCCACCGGATATCTTCCTCTTGACCACCTGTGGTCGCAGTGCTCTTTCTGCAGTATTGTTGGTATCCTTGACCGGGGGTGAACGGACGAAGGTAAATAACTGGGATTTGTACTTTTTTAGCCGTTTGGCAAGTCTTTTGGCCTCTTCGTCCTCTGAAGTGAGAAACTCCTGGGCGATTTCTTCCATATCCTCTTCTAAGATAGAAGCCAGATAACCTCCGGGAAAGGAGACCGGGGGTGGGGGGTCTTCCCCTATCGCTTCCTTCCCTTCTTTGGCCCGGTTATGTATCTCCTTTAGCTTTTTATGTAGTCTCTTGCCGTCTTCTGTCTTTAGCTCACGGGAATCACGAAGCAGGTGGGCCCAGCACTTCCCCTTGTCTAACTCCGGTGGGGAGTAGGCAGAATAGAAGTCGGAGACCATGGTACCCTGGTAATCTTCACCCAACAATTTATCGACTACTTTGCTGCCTCTACTATCGGATACGTAAAAGTAGGACTCCTCTGGGGTAGATCCCGTCCACAGCCAGTTGTTTGTCCCCTCTACCCTCATACCTGTTTCGTCGACGTAGGCCAGCCGGACTTTCTCTTAACTCTTCTTTGTAACCCTTGTAGGTATCCTCTAAGGCCTCTGCTCCCCGTGTGGTGACGTTCTCTATTGTCGCTTCGGAGAGGGAGATTCCCACCGTCTTTAGGTGTTCTCTCACCAAGTCCTCCGGCAGGCGCAACTCCTCTCGCAAGTAGAGGACCCAGCTACGTAGTCTTATTCCCAGCCGTCCTCCGGGTAGGACGTCGTTTGGTTTCTCCTCTACCAGTTGATCACAATTAGAAGGGTAGTAACGGTTTATCTTGTATTTTACTCTCCAAGAACGGGGAAGGAGTATATCCTCCACGTAGCGGGTCCTTACCTCTTGGGGGTCCTGTCCGTTAAAGGACTTACCGCAATGGGGGCAATGACCTGGGTCCAGGGTCTTTTCC
>JAGXLQ010000065.1 GCA_018334595.1 Candidatus Bipolaricaulota bacterium
ACCTTCCAGGTCTTCGACCTCTACTGCGAGGTCTCCGTCCGGTCCCGGCCCGGCTCTTCTAGCAAGAATCCCCGTGGAAAGGACTTTGTTCTCCTGCAATTTCCGGGACAACTCGGCTGCCATTTCCGGGTCGACGTTCTCATAAATTAGGGAATTACCCTCCGGGTATTGAACCTCCACTAAGGGCTCACGAGCGCAGAAACCAAGGCAACCTGTCTTCTCAACGGATATTTTTTCAGACTCTTTCAGGGAATCTTCGAGGGCGTCGTAAACCTTATCGCCTCCTGCAGCTTTCCCGCATGAGGCAAGACCAACCTTTACCTGGATCTCTCCCGACCTGATCGAGGAGTCTCCTTCTTCTTTGAGCGCGTTTAAGTCATCGATCGTATTGATTTTCATTCGTAGTCACCCAGTATTCCCCTCGCCTTGTCCGGAGTCAAATTACCGTGTATGTCCTCGTCGACCATCATCACCGGGGCGAGGCTGCACGCTCCGAGACACCGGACGGTAGTGAGGGTAAACTTGCCATCCGGCGTTACCTCGCCAGGTGCTATGCCCAGTTCTCCCAGCAAGGCGTCGTATATCTCGTTCGCCCCTTTAATGTGGCATGCCGTGCCCTGACATACCTTAACCGTGTGTTCCCCCTGAGGTTCCAAATAGAATTGAGAGTAAAAAGTGGCAATCCCGTAAACCTTTGCCAGTGGGGTTTCGGTATAGTTAGAGATGAACTCGAGGCCGTCCTCGGGCAAGTAGCCACGGCTCTTTTGCACCAATTGTAGTGCCGGAATAACGGATTCACGAGTTTCCGGTAGGTCCTCGAGGATTTTCTCGTAGGTATTCTGCATCTTTCGCAGCTCTTCATTTACTTGTGGCATTGGTCCTCCTAGCTATTTAGTTGACTTCAATTATGTCTATCGAGTTTTCTCCGACAGAAAGTCCTGGTCGGGGCTGTAGAGGTCTCTGATTAACTGCTTGAGTTTCTTCGTAGACCGGTTGAACAATTCTTCACCCTTTTCCTTTGTCGCCTTAGTTGGATCGCCGACGATCCCGTTTTTCGTGAAACTGCTTGTCAAATAATCGACCCTGGTTCCATGGAACTTATGTCCCCAGGTTCCAGCACCCGGTTCTCTGGGTTCCTTGACAAGGTCTGGGCGAAGGAACATGAGCAAAGAAGTCTCAAGTTCCCCTGCGTGGCCCATGTTTCTGGCGGAAATGGCGTTAAACCACGTCCATTCCAACGCAATAGTAGTATATTCGATATATAAAGATTTGCAAACTTCATATATTGCTGATATATTTCCACCGTGACCGTTAACCACGACAAACCTTTCTATCCCGCTCGAACTGGCGGACAATATCATTTCTCTTAGCTGTTGCCTAAAGGTATCAGGTGATATGTATAGGCTTCCCTCAAAGTCCTGGTGTTCTCTGGATATACCTACTGAAATTGATGGCAAAACCAACGCCCCTGTCTCTTCAGCGGCATTGGCTGCCATTTCCTCGGCGATTATGAGGTCAGTTGCGAACGGGCCATGGGGTCCATGTTGTTCCGTACTACCCGTCGGTATTAGTCCAACTAGTGTCTCGGCTGATTGGAAATCTTCCCAGGTCATTTCTTGTAACTTCATTGTAGTTCACCGCTTAAAAATTGTGGATATAGAATTTGTTGGATGATAATAAAATAAATTGGGTCAATCAACTAACGACCACCTAATTAGCCTAACTCATTCAAACGGACCGCCGGTTTGGTGTAATTTTTCCGGAAGGATGTGATATAATCGAATATTATCCAAGTATCTCATAGTATCTAATGGAGACCGTAAACTGTCAGGGAAGCGAGATAATTGTCCCTGCTAGTAGAAAAACTGGTTAACCCTGGAGGATTGAATGAATGGAGAGTACGTAATAGGAGTCGATATAGGGGCAACCTGGCTTAGGGTAGGCCTCAGCGACGTTTCGGGGAACATTCTGCGGAAGGAAAAACGAGAGATTCGAACCAACCACAGTTACGAAGTGAGCGAGCAGATTATTGAGATAGTTGATTATCTATTTGAGGAAACTGGACTGGAGATAGCTGATTTAAGGGGAATTGGGGTGGCCTCCGCGGGCCCGATGAACGTAAATAAAGGTGAGCTTGTGAACCCCACGAACATACCTCTGGAGGTAGTTCCACTCTCGGAACCACTGGGTCAGAGGTTTGGCGTGGACGTAGAGTTGATCAACGATGGTGCGTCGGCCGTCCTGGCCGAGCAGAAATTCGGCGAAGGGCAAGGCTACGATAACCTCGTTTACATTACGATTAGCACGGGGATAGGTGGGGGCGCGATAGTTGACGGAAACCTCCTTTATGGAAAAAACGGAAACGCTGCGGAGGTAGGTCACTTTACGATAGACCAGGCAGGAGAGTTGACCTGTGGCTGTGGCAGGCCTGGCCATTGGGAGGCTTATTGCTCGGGGTCGAACATCCCCGGTTTCGTCAGAATGCATCTGGTAGCGCTTACTGCTTACGAGGGAGATAGTCAGCTGGTTAAGCTTAACGGGGAGGAGCTTGAGGAGTTTGAAGCCAAGGATCTCTTTGACCTGGCCCGGGCTGGGGACGAGCTCGCCGAGGAACTAGTTGACGAATTGGGCAGGTTAAACGCGATCGGTTTTGCCGCGGTTACGGAGGCCTATGACCCGGCGCTTATAACGGTCGGTGGAGCTGTGGCTTTACATAACCCTGGAATGGTCCTCGATCCCATCAGGGCCAAGATCCACCACTATACCCAGAACGAGATACCCTTAATCAAGATAACTCAGTTAGAAGAGGAGGTAGTCCTCTACGGCGCGATTGCGAGGGCACTGGCGATTTAATCGTTCACCTGGAAGCAAATCCTGTTTTCTGGCTAGAAGTGCGAAGGACGGTAACTTTGGCGGCATTTACAGCCTAGAGGTATAGTAAACCGGAGGCAAGAACCTTGACGTTGTCGTGTGCCAGCCAGCTGTCGACTAATTTTCCATCCTTGATTTCCCCGGCGACGACCGTGCGATCAGGACCACCTATGGAGTCCCCTCTACCCCCCGATTCGAACTCCAGGCGGAACGCTCCCTTCCGTTTTATCAAACCTCCGTGTAAAAGCGTCGCCACGGCCGCTACGGTTCCCGTTCCACAAGATGGCTCCGTAAGCCCTTCCTCTAAGTTGTGCGGAAAGAGGAGTCGGCCGTCTGATCTGTTGCTGGTTAAGTCGACCACTACGAAGTCCCGGTTTGGTTTCCCCCGAAGGTATGCCTTGGAGAAGGCCCTCTGGAAATCTATCAACGCCCTCCGCGATTTATCGTCTATCGGTTCCAGGTCGATAGAATCGTAGGTTACCCGCAACTCCGAGAGGAGGCCAACTAGAAAGTCTCCGGCGAAGTAGCCGGTTGCACCGCCCACGGAGACCTGCCGTATACCTCTATTATATACATCTTCGACAAACGGGTTCATCTCGGTCAAGACCTCTCGGGGACCACCGGGCGCGCTGACCCTTATTTGAAAAACCCCCAACTTAGTTTCCAGGGTAAGAGTTGATTGACCCGGAGAGATGGTCAATCCCAGGGTGTCTACGAGGTCAAGCTGGACGTACGCTTTGCCGAGAACCTGGGTCAATCCACCGCACATCGGCAAGTAGTCGCCCGAGTTGATGTCGACAATTTTCGCTCCGAGCTTCCCTCTTCCAGTACCTTCGTACAGAAGGCCTAACTGGTCACCTCGGACGTTTGGTTTCCTGAGGATGGACAGGCTATCGGACAGTTCTTCCGTTGTTGAGAAATGTCTTCTATTGACCAGCACTATCTCGTTTCCACCCATATGCCCCTTGATAAAGGGAATTTCCTTCATCTTACTCACTCCATATCAAAACTTAAGACAAGTCCACCAACAAGTCCAGAACGGGGAACCGGCTCATCTTGGCCACTACCTGCCCATGAAAGGTGACATTACGTCGTATCGTTGTACTATTGGCCCCCTGTCCGTAAAATTTTACAGGATGCTTTGCTCTTAACAAAAAATATATCCTTAGATTTGCCGTGTGGTAGGAGGTTGCATGGAAAACGCTGTAGAAGTCAGCGAGCTCAAGAAGTATTACGACGACGTAAAAGCCGTCGACGGCGTCACGTTTACGGTGGAGACGGAGTCAATATTCGGCATGCTGGGGCCTAACGGGGCGGGCAAGACGACGACAATCGAGACGATAATTGGCCTGCTGGAGGGTACCGCGGGAGAAATCTACGTTCTGGGGATGGAGACGTCGGAGAAAATTTCAGATGTCAAGAAAAGAATAGGCGTGCAACTGCAGGATCCTTCGCTCTTTCCTCGGCTGACGGTCGGTGAGACGCTTGACCTTTTTGCCGCATTTTATCCGGAGCCTCTGAGCGTGCAGGAAGCTGCTGAGCAGGTTGGCCTGTCCTCCAGCCTTGACGGGAGGATAAATTCGCTTTCGGGCGGGCAGCGTCACAGGCTCGCCGTGTCCCTGGCGCTGATAAGCAACGGGGATATTATCTTTCTAGACGAACCCACGACCGGGCTGGACCCAAAAGCCCGGCGTGACCTCTGGGAAACGATAAGAAATGTTCGCCGGAACGGTTCAACCGTGTTTATGACTACCCACTATATGGACGAGGCGGAGAAACTCTGCGATGAACTCGTGATAATCGATCACGGGAAGATTATCGCTACCGGTTCCCCGGACCGCCTTATCGAAGACAACTTTCCCCATCAGGCAGTCGAGTTCGCTGACCCCGGTTTAAGTCCAGAAGACCGAAATGACCTTTTAGGTATAAGCGCTTCCGGGGGGATTAACTTCGAGGAGAACGAGGGAAAGGTAATCCTCTACAGTGAGGACGTGGGTAAGACGGTGACCGACCTGATAGACTACACTCGAAAGCTTGGTATCGACCTGGACAACCTGAAGGTGAGGTCGGCGACACTGGACGACGTATTTCTGAAGTTGACCGGGAGGGCTATCGAAAATGAATAGGCCAAAAATCCTCTACAAGATGTTCGTTGCCAACGCGAAGGAATTTTTTCGCGACAGGGCCTCGCTGTTTTGGATGATTGCCTTTCCCCTGATCTTTACCTTTATCTTCGGAATGGTTTTTTCCGGAAATGACGAGGTTGTGTACTCACTTGGGATCTCCGTAGATAAGGAGACTCCCATAACCAAAGAGTTGGTTAATCAGTTTGACGAGATAGAGTCTTTCAACGTATCGACCGGGGAGATTGCGAAGGAACTGGAAGAGCTCGAAAGGGGAAATAGAAAGATGGTGCTCGAGATACCGGGGATTACTCGCGAAGGCGTAACGGGAGGGAAGTCCTCCACGGTCAGGTTATACTACAGTCAGGGAGAACAGGAAACGAATAGAGCGCTGATTTCGGCGATCAAGGAGATATTCTCGGGAATCGAGAGGGAGGTTACTGGTAGAGCCCCCTTGTTCCAGTTGGAACCAGAACCCCTCGAGACGAGAGAACTGACGAATTTTGACTACGTCATGCCCGGTATCCTGGCGATGGCCCTGATGCAGCTAGGCCTGTTTGGGGTATTTCAGTTTATGAGCCTCAGAGAGAACAAGGTTATCCGTGGATTGGCGGTAACCCCTTTGCCCCGTGATACGTTCTTCGAAAGCGAGGTGGCCTTGCGGTTGATTATCGCCGTCATCCAGACTTTTTTGATTATCCTAATTGGCAGGACGGTCTTTGGGGTGAAGATTCTTGGGAGCATACCCATTCTAATTGGGCTGGTCGTGCTCGGTGCCCTGACGTTCGTCAGCATGGGTTACATGATTGCTTCTTTCTCGCGGACCCTGGAGGGAGGGAGGAACCTCGTTCAGACAGTGCAGTTTCCCATGATGTTCCTCTCGGGGATATTTTTTCCCATAGAGTTTATGCCCGGATACATAAGGCCCATCGTCAAGGCCATACCGTTGACCTACCTCGGTGACGCGCTACGGCAGGTCATGGTTGGGTACCCTCCCGAGTACTCTTTAAGTACGGACGTTTACGTTTTGACCGGCTGGTTTTTGGCCTCAACGTTTTTGGCGATACGCTTCTGGAAATGGGAATAGGGGCGTGGAGGAGGATTGAATGCCCGTAGTGGAGGCGGTAAAAAAGTTTATTATGGAACATTCGCTAGAGGGTAGCTCCCTGCTCATTGGTGTTTCCGGTGGGGTTGACTCCCTTGTTTTGCTCCATACGCTGGTGGGTCTATCGGATGACTTGGACCTGTACCTCGAGTTGGCGCACCTCGACCACGGGCTGAGGGGCGAATCCTCCACGGCTGACGCGGAGTTCGTCTCCGCATGTGCAGAGGATTTGAACCTGCCAGTGACCGTTGCCCGTCGGCCCGTACGTGCAGACGGAGAGAGCGTCGAGGAGGCCGCCAGGCGGGTTAGGTTTAAATTCCTCTCTCAGGTGGCGGAAGAAAACAATCTAGATTTCGTTGCACTTGGCCACAACAAGAACGACCAGGCGGAGACGGTACTGATGCACCTTATTCGTGGAGCCGGCTTACGGGGGCTATCGGGCATGCCCGCAATACGTGATAAGTATATTAGGCCGTTGTTAACCGTTACGCGGACGCAGATAAGGGGGTACGCCGAGGCTCACGACATCGACTACAGGGTTGATGAAACCAACAGGGATCGGACTTATACAAGAAACAGGTTAAGGCACGACTTGATACCGAAGATCGAGAGAGAATACAACCGGAACCTCGTTGACGGATTGACCAGGACCGCAGGACTGGTCGGTGAGGCCCGCGAGGTCCTCCTTGATTTGGTCGGGGAGGCCTGGGATGAAATCTCCTGGCGGTCCGATGCCCACGAAGGAGTCTGCCTGGAGGCGGGAGAGCTTAAGTCCCGCAGGGGCTTCATCCGTAAGGAATTAATTAGAAAGGGAATCGCCGGGGCAAAGGGCGACCTCATGGACGTAACTGCAACTCACGTGGAGTTAGTCGAGAACGCTATTTTCAACGCTCAAGATAGGACCCAGTTGGACCTCCCCGGTATAACTTTCGTCGGGGATGACGATAGCGCGTGTTTTTTTTCGAACTACACCCCGGAGGAGAAGCCTGAACCCTTCCGATTTGAAGTTTCCGTTGGGGGGGAACTGACGGTCGAGGAGGCCGGAGTCAAACTGAGCTTTGACCGCCTCTCCCGGGATAAAGCTCCTGATTTATCGCAACTAGCAAATGACCCGTCTCGTGAGGTCGTTAGTTGGAATCAAGTCGA
>JAGXLQ010000001.1 GCA_018334595.1 Candidatus Bipolaricaulota bacterium
TATTGACCAGAATGACCTGCGGATAGATACCTATCGTTCGAGCGGAGCAGGTGGACAGCACGTGAACGTGACCGACTCGGCGGTGCGGATTACCCACGAACCGACGGGAATTGTCGCCACCTGCCAGAACGAGAGGAGCCAGCACAAGAACAAGGAGACCGCGATGAAGGTACTTCGGTCCCGCCTCTACCAGTTAAAACTTGAGAAGAGGGCGGAAAAGCTGGACGAGATTCAGGGGGAGCTTAAGGAGATAGAATGGGGAAACCAGATTCGATCGTACGTCCTCCAACCCTATCAGAAGATAAAGGACCACCGCACTGAGGTGGAGGTCGGCAACACAGACGCCGTTTTAGACGGCGACCTCGATCAATTTATTCACGAATATCTTAAAACCACCTAAGGGCCCGATGTCACTTACGTGTTGATTTTGAAGGGGCTAAGACAACTGGTCCAGACCGTTAGACGGGCAAATCCCCGTTTAAGATAAGAAGCCCGAGCCCATTGACGGTAAGGCCGCAAAGCTGTGATACGGCGTAGCCGTTCTGCCAATCCCCCAAATTAACGGTACCCTGCCGACCATTACACCGCCCCTAACACCAGGGGTATCTTCATGGTAATAATCAACCCGAAGTCTCTAAAATGGCCGGCCAAAAAAATTTCAGATGGCGCCCCTCTTGACCGTGAACCGCGAAGAGATAAATCCTGTAACTAGAACCCCGGTTCAGCAAAAGAAAAAGGGGCTGCCTGAACGACAGCCCCGTTGTCTTCTCGCTTGTGAATAAGCGGAGTTAACTTACGTTATTCCTTCCAGATCAGTGGAATGTGGATGTCCATGGTCTGGTCTACGTATGCGTTCATGACGTTATCCTGTGTGACTACGTATGCCTGTGCCATGTTGGACCAGAGTGGTACCCACATCACGTCTTCGGTGCTGAGAATCTGTAGCGACTCGTACAGCGCGGAACGTTTTTCGACGTCAGGAGTGGCCTTCGCCGTGTCCATGATCTTCACGTACGCGTCGTAGTTCGGGTGATGATTGAAGAACGTACCGAGACCTTCTGGCGACTCAGTCGTCCACGGAGCGATGAAGTTGCTCGCCTCGAGGTAGTCCGGGTACCAGCCGAGGAAGAACATCCCAAAACCGCCCTGGGACATCTGCTCGGTGTAAGCACCCCACTCGAGGGACTTAACCTTTACGTCCATGTTCGACAGTGAGTTGAGACTGCCCTGCACGACCGCTGCGACGTCCGCTTCCGTCGTTCCGTAGTGCTTGGGCGAGAACCACAGGACCGCTTCAAGTGGGTTGTCCTCGGTGTAACCGGCGCTTTCCAGCAACGATTCTGCCTTGGCGAGGTCCTGTTTGGGGAACGTTGGTAAGGAGCCAGCCCAGCCTTCCGGCACCATCGTGTAAATGGGTTTACCTACCCCGCTGAACACCTGCTCGACGATCTCGTTTCTGCTGACCGCATGACTTACCGCCTTACGTACCCTCTCGTCTCCAAACTGTTTGTGGGTAACGTTGAACAGCAGGTAACGTACGCTGGGACTCACGGCTGCGTGCTCTGTCTTCAGGTTCGGGTCCTCCTCCAGCTGAACGATGTCAATTGGGTTGAGCGTACGGAATGCTATGTCGATGTCTCCGGACTCGATGGCGCTCCTGAGCTGTGCAGACTGGGTGTACTTGAGTTCGACGACGTTCTTGGTCTTGGCGTTTTCGCCGTAGTAACCATCGTAGGCTTCATATACGACCGACTGGTCCGGTGTGAAGCTCTTGAGCTTGTAAGGACCAACTCCGGCGAATTCGCCTTTGGCGAACTCGTCTGCAGGAGTGCTCTTCGGGCTCCAGATGAGAGCAGGTCCAATCTGCCCGGTCATCCGTTTTAGGAAAGTAGCATCGGGTGACTTGAGTGTTATCTTTACCGTATACTCGTCGAGTACCTCGATCGTGTCGATCATCTTGATCAGCCCGACCCCACCCTCGGGTCCGTCTAAGCGCAGCGCCCTTTCCAGGGACCACTTAACCGCTTCCGCGTTTGCCGGTTCTCCATCCGTGAACGTGGCGTCTTCGGCGAGGTGGAAGGTATAGACCTGCGCGTCGGGCCCCACTTCCCAGTCCTTTGCCAGCGAGGGGGCAACCTCATCGGTCTTCGGCTTAATCGTCAACAGGGCGTCAGTGCACATCCGTAGGACGTGCCAGGAGTAGTGGTCGTAAGAGTTAGCGGGTGACAATTGGGTTACACGATCCGTCGTCCCCATAACCAGGGTGTCCGTATCTTGTGCAAAACCTACTAAGGAGAGACCAAATAGCAACAGTCCAGTCAATAATAGAACGCTTACTTTTTTCATTTTTACCTCCAGTTTTTAGGTAAATACTTGGTTACACTGCTTTAATAAAGGGCTTCTTGCGATTTATTCTCCGGGCTAAACCACCTCCCGTAATATTATGAACTCTAATTTACGCTTTCTTTCTTTTCCTTTTTGGGTTGAGCAAGTCACTAACACCTTCCCCGACTAGACCGAAGCCAAGTGAGAGAATAATGATCATGATGCCTGGGAACGTAACCAACCACCAATAACCACTTTGGAGGAATTTTTGTCCGTTTTGAATGTCGAACCCCCAGTCCGGCGTCGGGGGCGGCAGGCCGTATCCCAGATAGGAAAGGGACGCCTCCGTTAGTATGGCGTCCGCGATGTTAAATGAGGAGATGGCCATAATTGCGTTGACGACGTTTGGCGCGATATGTTTGAACAATATTCTAAACCCACTCGCACCCATTGCGTTGACTGCCTCGACGAAGGTCTCTTCCCGAATTGTCAATACCTCGCTCCGTGTAACGCGGAAGTAGGTTGGGATGTAAACTATAGATATGGCAAATATCATCGTGTCCACTCCGGGCTCAAGAACGGCAACCAGCACTATAGCGAGGATGATGGAAGGAAATGAGTAAAGGGCGTCCATAGTTACCGATAGCACCCGGTCGACGAAGGAACCGATGTATCCCGAGATCAACCCCAGGATAGTTCCCACGCTCATGGAGAGGGCAATTGAGGCAAAGGCAACTATCAACGGTGCCCGGGCTCCGTTTAATACTCTTGAGAGTACGTCTCTTTGAAGCTGATCAGTTCCCATTGGGTGAGCTACCGATGGAGGGCTCAGCCTGGGTGCGCTTCTGTACGTGATCGGGTCGTATGGGGCAATGTAGGGGGCAAAAATTGAGACTATGATAAAGATCAATACCACAACCAGTCCGACAGCGAGTAACTTTTCCCGTTTTAGGATGGGAGACAGTTTTGTCAGGCCATCGAGTATCTTTTTGGTAAAAAGCATCTAGTAGTTAATACCTCACTCTTGGGTCAAGCTGTGCGTAAAGAACGTCAACGATCAAGTTTATGACCGAAATGAAGATGGCGATAAATATGATCGACCCCTGAATCGCCGGGTAGTCACGGGCATCGACGCTCCTGATCAGGAACCTTGCGACTCCTGGCCATGAATAGACGGTCTCGGTAAGGACGGCTCCGCCCATAAGGATGGCGAACTGTAGGCCAAGTACCGTTATGATTGGGATCATGGCGTTCCTTAAGGCGTGTTTGAACACAACTATCCTTTCGGCCAAACCTTTCGCCCGGGCCGTCTTCACGTAGTCGAGGTCGATGATTTCCAGCATGTTCGCCCTGCTCATCCTCCCCAGCAACCCTGCTTGGATAATTCCCAGGGTGAGCGCTGGAAGCAGCAGGTGCCTTAGAGTTTCGATCAGTAGGTCGAATCGCCCCTTGATGATGGTATCGATCACGTATAGTTTGGTGATTGGAGTAAACATCGCCATCGATAGTGCCCCCAGCCTGTTACCTACCGGCAACCAACCCAGGTAGACGGCGAATACGATCTGAAACATCAACCCCATCCAGAAGATCGGCACCGCGAAGGCGCCGATGTGAAAGATCCTTAGGCCGTGGTCAATAAGCGTGTCGCTCTTTACCGCCGCCCATACTCCCGTCCCTACACCCAAAAGGAGGGCGATAAACATCCCCCAAAAAGCAAGCTCCAGAGTAGCGGGAAACCGAGAGAATATTTCCTGGAGCACGGGTTTATCAGTCCGTAAGGAGTTCCCAAAATCCCCCTTGAATATGCCCGCCAGGTACTCGACGTACTGCTCATGAATGGGCTTGTCAAAGCCCAACTCCGCCCTTTTTCTTTCTATGAGTTCCTTGCTGACGTTACGGCCACCAAGCATTGCCTGGACAGGATCTCCAGGGATAACTCGAAGTAGGATGAAGACCACCGTGATGAGGACGAATAACATGGGGATTGTTGTTGCCAGTCTCTTGACAATATAGGCACCGAGATTATTCATCTCTCACTCCTCTAGGATATCATTTAACGAAACAGCCTTACACTTTGTCTCAATAGATTCTATATCGATATTATGAATTATAGTTTGATCAGTAAATTATTTCAAAATGAAAGGTCTTATGTTTCACGATGTAAACCATTTCTAACAAGGTTTATCAATATCTTTTTAATAGATGCGAAGGGACTTCTTTCGTCTTTTTCATCGGGGGAGCCCTTCGCCGTAAACATATCAAAACATTTTAATAAGAGGCCAACCGCGTTTGCATATATGGGGTCTTGTATTATGTCCTGAAGTCCGAGTACCTTTGGAGAGGTCAGGCCCACTCGGAAGGTAAACGCGTATCTATCCTCAAGAAAATCAACCAGACCGGGCATATTGGCGGTGCCTCCGACCAACCTGATTCCTACCTCGGTAAACTCCATGTATTCCGTACCCTCGATCTCCTCAAGCGCCATGTCAAAGGTTTCCTCGACCCTGGACGAGATAACTTTCTGCACCTCGGCCCGCTCTGCCTGTTTGCTTTCACCGGAGAAGTCCTCGTACTCGAAGTTTGTCTCCGCTGCCCTTTCTTCGACGAGTCCGACCGAACGTTTGATCTTCTCCGCGTCTTCAGTTTCCACGTTGAACCTAACCCTTAAGTCTCCGGTAATTTGAGTTCCCCCTACGGGTAGAGAACCCCAGTGGACCAGGTTTTCTCCTCGATAAACCGAGGTCTCGGTCGAATTGTATCCCAGGTCGATCACGATCCTTCCCTCGTGAGGGCCGGAGGCCTGGCTAAAAAAACTGCCACGGGCCCATGTAATTGGGATTATCCCCCGGACGGTCAGGCCAGCTTTACTCGCCGATGCTTTGACGTTCTCGACGATCCTTGAGGTGGCCGTGAACAACTCCACGGTAACGTCTAACCTGTTGCCGTACATCCCTACAGGATTGTTGACGCCATCCTGTCCGTCCAATGAGAAAACTCTTGGTCTTGCCGATATGATACGTTCCCCGTAGTTGGAATTTGCCCTGGCCAGATCGAGGGCACGGCTCACGTCCTTTTCGCTGATTGGACTTTCTGAATCTGGAATGGAGACAGTGGCATCACGGAGCTCAAGGTGAATGGACTCCCCACCGATCCCGAAGTAAAGAGAGGACAGAGAAGTTCCCGCCATTTCGTTGGCCCTCTCTACAGCGTCGCGTAACGCCCCGGAGGCCTCTTCAGGACTATCGGTGACGTTAGAGCTGGCACAATTGAGGGTCTTCTTGCCTACTCCGATTACCTTAATCGTCCCCGAGCCTTCACCTTCCCCGATAAGTACCTTAACCGAACTGGTTCCAAGATCGACTACTCCAACCCTTCGGGACATGTCTCTCCTTGCAATTTCATTGAGATCGCCCTGGACGGATCCCCCCTTGACTCTGTACAACCGCCGGGTTGATCGATATTGCAATCGGGAAACCCTCGACCTAGATTTTCTTATTCTTATTGAAGCGGAGCGGCGGAGTCGATTATAATAAAACGTTCGTTTCTAGCGTAAGAAGTCTATGACATCGCTCAGGTCAAAACAAATTACAAAAAGGAATGATAAGTATGTCACAAATTAGCGATATAGTCGGCCGCGAGATTCTCGATTCCCGTGGCAATCCGACCGTGGAAGCCGAAGTAATTTTGGATAATGGTGCTTGGGGTAGGGCCGCTGTGCCGTCAGGAGCCTCGACAGGGTCTCGAGAGGCGCTTGAGCTGCGCGACAACGATCCCGAGAGATATGGTGGCAAAGGGGTAAGAAAGGCAGTAGATAATATTAACGACGCAATCGCTCCCGCCTTGGACGGATACGATCCCCTATGGCAGGAAGAGATAGACGAGAGGCTTATCGACCTTGACGGAACTGACGACAAGAGCAACCTGGGCGCCAACGCCATACTTGGAGTGTCCCTGGCTACGGCTCGTGCGGCA
Organism: Candidatus Bipolaricaulota bacterium; assembly: GCA_018334595.1. Lineage (GTDB taxonomy): Bacteria > Bipolaricaulota > Bipolaricaulia > M55B111 > M55B111 > M55B111. The sequence continues at coordinate 6,298 of JAGXLQ010000001.1, forward strand.
GCCAACGATCTCGGACTCCCGTTGTTTAAGTACATTGCCGGAGTAACACCGACGAGGCTTCCGATTCCTCTGATGAACGTGCTTAATGGTGGAGCTCACGCTGGCAACAACCTTGACTTACAGGAGTTTATGATCGTCCCCATCGGGGCCAGCTGTTTCGGGGGGGCTGCGCGGATGGCCTCCGAGGTATTCCACGAGTTGAAGAGTATACTCTCGGGGCGAGGGATGTCGACCGCCGTCGGCGACGAAGGTGGCTTCGCTCCCGACCTCGATACAGAGGAGGAGGCCCTGGAATTGCTGGTTAACGCTATGGAATCCGCGGGTTACAGACCCGGGGACGACCTCGCAATTGCCCTCGACCCCGCGGCGAGCGAATTCTACGAAGACGGCCTTTACTCCGTCGGCGGAGATCAGATGTCCTCCGACGATATGGTTGACATGTATGCCGACTGGGTCCAAAAGTTTCCGATAATCTCGATCGAGGACGGCCTGGACGAGGGCGACTGGGATGGCTGGAAGGTTATGACGGACGAGCTGGGCGACAAGATTCAGATAGTTGGTGACGACCTCTTCGTGACAAACGTGGAGATCCTCAAAGAAGGTATTGAGAAGAACGTAGCCAACTCGATTTTGATCAAGGTCAACCAGATAGGGACTTTAACCGAGACGATCTGGGCGGTAAGGACGGCGTTAAGGGCGGGCTATTCCGCAGTTATATCTCACCGTTCTGGTGAAACCGAGGACACGTTTATCGCTGACCTAGCAACCGGCCTACCGTCTACGCAGCTAAAGTCCGGTTCTCTATCCCGGAGCGATAGGATAAGCAAGTATAATCAACTTCTAAGGCTAGAAGAGGAATACGAGCTGAAGCTCGCCGAGTGGCCTAAGTAGACTTGGCCGCTACCCGGCTCGCAACATGTAATGCCGTCCGGTGAAGAAAACGGTGTCTGGCGTGGAGAGATATGGGAGCTGAGTCAAAAAAAGATACCAAGGCCGGTCTGGCTTCGGGAAAGAAATTGGTTTCGACCCTTCTCATTGTTGCCGTTCTCATCCTGGGCCTTCTAGGCTGGATTTATTGGAATAGGTTTCAAGAGATCTTCGATTTGCAAGCTGAGATCGAGCGACTCCGGGACGAAGGCGAAAGGTTACGAGGGAAGATATCGGAGCTCGAGGGAGAACTGAAGAAAAGGAACGACCTCGATTACTTCGAGAAGCTGGCAAGGGAAGAGCTGGGATTGGTCTATCCCGAACAGGAAGAGAGTTAACAGTCAGAAGATGCGTAAAAGGGGGATTCATGGATTTTGTTCACCTGCATGTCCACTCCAACTATAGCCTGCTTGACTCCACGAACAAGATAGAAGAGCTACTGGAGAAGACGAAGGAGAAGGACATGTCTTCGATCGCTCTAACCGACCATGGAAACATAAGGGGAGTGATTAGGTTCTATGACAAGGCCAAGGAGATAGGGGTAAAGCCTATTCTTGGCAGCGAATTATACGTGGCTCCGGGCAGCCGTTTCACCAAGCAGGGCAAGGACCAGGGAGACGAAAAGTACTTCCACCTGGTCGTTCTCGCCAAGGATGCCGGGGGTTATCGCAACCTCGTTAAGCTATCCAGCAAGGCGTTTACAGAAGGTTTCTACTACAAACCGAGGGTTGACAATGAACTGCTGGAGGAGTACTCGGACGGGCTCATTGCCTTGAGCGCCTGCAAAAGCGGAGAGGTGCCGAAAAAACTGTTGAGGAATGATCGTCAGGGCGCACTGGAATCTGCCAGGAGGCTGTCCGCTATATTTGGTGAGGACGACTTTTTCATAGAGCTGCAAGACCAGGGAGTCGAGGGACAGGAAGAGCTAAACGAGAAGTTGATTGACGTGGCGGAGGAGCTGGACCTGGGAATAGTGGCGACCAACGACGTTCATTACCCGGAAGCTGAGGACCGTCTGGCCCACGAGGTCCTGTTAAACATCAAGGCGAACAAGAAGATCACGGACGAGGACCGCATGCGCTACGAGGGAGAGGAGTACTATTTAAAGTCCCCCGAAGAGATGTGGGAGCGGTTCTCTCACCTGCCGGAAGCGATCGAAAACACCGTTGAGATAGCTGACAGGTGTAACGTGGAGCTGGACTTCGGAGAGGAGTACCTCCTGCCCCCATTTGAGGTCCCGGAAGGATATGATGCCTCCGGTGAGTATCTACGGGAGCTGGTCGAGGAAGGTGCGAAGGACCGCTGGGGCGAGATAACGGACAAGATTCAGGACCGCATAGATCACGAGTTGAGCATTATCGGGGAGATGGGGTACCCAACCTATTTTCTCATCGTTCGGGATTTCATTAGGTTTGCCCGTGACAACGATATACCCGTCGGTCCCGGCCGTGGGTCGGCCGCTTCCAGCGTGGTGGCCTATACGCTCGGGATCACCGATATAGACCCTCTTGAACACGAACTCCTCTTTGAGAGATTTCTCAACCCGGGACGGGTTAGCATGCCCGATATCGACATCGACTTCTGCATGGAAGGGCGCGACCGGGTTATCAAGTACGTCGTGGACAAGTACGGCGAGGACCACGTGGCTCAGATAGCGACGTTTGACACCATGGCTGCCAGGTCGTCGATAAGGGACGTAGCGAGGGTTCTCGATATTCCCTACGATGATGCCGACCAAATAGCCAAGGCCATCCCACCCGGTACGTCACTTGACGAGGCGATGGAATCCGTGCCCGACTTCACGGAGAAATACAACGCGAACGAGACGTATCGGCAGCTCTTCGACATTGCCCGCAAGCTGGAGGGGCTTTTCCGCAACGCCTCGACGCACGCGGCTGGGGTAGTCATAGCCCCGGGAAAGCTGACCAATTACGCCCCGCTGCAGAGGTTGAGTGACGGGGAAATAGTCACGCAGTACGACATGGAAGTCCTTGAGGACATCGGACTACTTAAGATGGACTTCCTCGGGTTGAGGAACCTTACGATTATTGACAAGGCGTTTAACCTGATCGAGAAGGCCGAGGGGGAGGAGTTGACGCTGGCCGACATCCCCGAAAACGACGAGAAGACGTTTGAACTGCTCAAACGGGGGGATACTATCGGCGTCTTTCAGCTCGAGAGCGAAGGAATGCAGGGCTTGATGAAGCGACTCGAGCCCGAGGAGTTTGAGGATATCATTGCTGCCAACGCCCTCTACCGGCCGGGTCCCCTGGAGAGTGGAATGACGGAGGATTACATTAAGAGGAAGCACGGCAACCAGGAAGTGACCTATCCCCACCCGGAGTTGCAGGGCGTTCTGGACGAGACCTACGGACTTCCAATCTATCAGGAGCAGATAATGCAGATGGCTCAGGAGCTCGCCGGGTTCTCGCTCCCCGAGGCAGATACCCTGAGGGTCGCGATGGGCAAGAAGAAGAAGAAAGTTATGGCTCAACTTAAGGAAAAATTTATTCAGGGTTGTATCGATAACGATATCTCCGAGGAAAAGGCCAAGAACCTCTTTGCGGACATAGATAAGTTCTCACGGTACGGCTTCAACAAGTCTCACTCTACGGCTTACGCGCGAATATCCTATTCCACGGCGTGGTTGAAGGCCAACCATTCCGCAGCATATATGTCCAGCCTCCTGACGAGCGTGGGTGGTAACGAGGACAAGGTGGAGAAGTACATCAAGGATTGTGAGGACATGGGGATCAAGGTCCTCCCGCCTGACGTGAACGAAAGCTACCTCGAATTCAGCCCCACCCCGGATGGGAACATCCGCTTCGGGCTCGAAGCGGTAAAGTACGTCGGCAGCGAACCCGCTCGGGCTATTGTCGAGTCCCGCGGGGAGGGATACAGTTCGTTCCTTGGGTTGTGTCAGCGGGTCGGCGGTAGTTTGAACAAGGAAGCGTTAGAGAGCCTGATCCGCGTCGGCGCGTTTGACCGCTTTGGCACCAGGAAATACCTGCTATCGCAGATTCAAAAGGGACTGGAGATAGGGGGGATCTCAGCAAACCAGAAGAAGAGCGGCCAGAAATCCTTCTTTGACCAGGGTGTCTCCTTCAAGGAAGAGACCAAGGACAAGGAGCAAATGGAAGAATTTCCCCGGGCACAATGTCTCCGGATGGAAAAGGAGTACCTCGGAGTATATATTAGCGGGGATCCCCTGGAGGAGCACCGGACCGAACTTGAGTCCTTTTCTTGCTGTAACCTGGACGAACTGCCGACCAACTCCAAGAACGGTTCAGCCTGGCTGGCAGGGCGTATCAGCGAGATAAATCAGATAAACACGAGAAAGGGCGACCCGATGGCCTTCTTTACGATCTCCGACGGTTACGGAGAACAGGAACTCGTTGCCTTTCCGGAAGTCTTTCAAAAGTCGAGCTCGTTACTCGTAGATGACAACATCCTGGTGATAAAGGCAAAGATCGGTGAAAGGAATGGGAACCAACAGCTGATTGCGAGCAAGTTGTTCTCGATTGAGGACGCTTGGGAAAAACTGAAGAAGGAACTTGAACTGGTAGTGAACGCCAATTTGATTCACGATGAATCGTTCGACAGGTTACGCGATCTAGTAGACGAGGGTGATACCCCCGTCTACTTCAAGCTGTGCGATGAGGGGACTGATAGGTACGTCGTCGTCAAATCCGGCAGCCAATTCCGGATCAAGGTCGACAGGGACCTCTTACATGATCTCAGGGAACTGGAAGAGGTAACCGACGTGAAGATATCACCTACAGGGTAATGAAGAGAAAAGAGATGGATTGGAAGGGAATATTTAAGTGGTTTTATCCGGGAATGAAGGTGAAGCGTTGGGGACTGCTGGTGCTCCTCTCCGCGATATTATTTGGCTTTTCAATATTGCTTCTCGTGGGGAGAGACTGGGTAGGCCTAGTTTACAACACCCTTCTTTCCCAACCGGCTTACTATTACCTGGCCGCCTCCCTCGGCCTTCTGGCTGGCGTTATTGGTCTGATCTGGGGAGTAAATCGTGTTACACACTCGATTACGACGGTTATCAAGCCACCGAGTCGTTCCACCTCCGATATCATCTGGCAAAGCCGTCTCCTCGACAAAGGCGTCAAAGTCGTAGCCGTGGGTGGAGGTACCGGCCTCTCCGTTCTCTTACGTGGGCTAAAGAAACATACTGCCAACATAACTGCTATTGTCACGGTAATGGACGACGGGGGTAGCTCTGGTAGGCTTCGGAAGGAGATGAATATGCTCCCCCCCGGCGACATCAGAAACTGTTTGATCGCACTTGCAGACGACGAATCGAAGATGAGCAGGGTATTTCAGCACCGGTTCCATGACGGGGCTGGGCTCGGAGGTCACTCCCTGGGGAACCTAATTATAGCGGGGATGGAGCAGATTGAGGGGGGATTTGACCTCGCGATAGAGGAGACTAGCAACCTGTTGAACATTAGAGGGAGGGTGGTACCCTCAACTTTGAAGAACACCCACATCGTGGCCACGCTGGAAGGAGGAAAGGTGGTGACGGGTGAGAGCAGTCTCCATAAACACCCGGAGAGGATTGAGAGGATAACGCTAGCCGAACCCGCCGCTCCCTATTCCCAGGCGGTGGAGGCCATTGAGGGTGCAGACGTGATTATTCTTGGGCCGGGCAGCCTATATACGTCAATTATCCCCAACATGTTGGTTGACGGTATCCCCGAAGCTATAGAAGGATCCCCGGCGACTAAGTACTACGTAACCAACGTGATGACCGAACCGGGAGAGACCGATGGGATGTCCGCCTGTGACCACCTCGGGGCGCTCAACTCCTATATAGAGGTCTCTTGCCTTGATTATGGCATCGTAAACACCGGTGACGTCGATAGGGACATTCTGGTTAGGTACGTGGAGGAAGGGTCGGGGCTTGTGGAAGCCGACCTTGGGTCCGATAATAAGTACGGTTTGAAGTTAATTGAAGGTGACTTGATAGAGCTGGTGAAACTGGAGGGGAAACAGACGGTCAAGCACAACCACGAGCATTTGGCCACATTAATCCTCGATAGTTGCCAATAGAGATATCGGTTCGAGTGTTTGAACAGCCCCATAATTGATAGAAGGTGAGGTATTTAATGAATGATTCCCGGGAAAAGTATATCCCCGATCTGAGCGTGATAGTAGACGGAGGCATCACTGAGCTAGTCTCAACGAGGCAGTTGCAAGGGGTAGAGGTTGTCGTACCCGAGGTCGTAGTCCTTGAACTGGAAGCCGAAGCGACGAACGGTCAGGAAACTGGATACAAGGGTTTGAACGAGTTAAAGAAGCTGAGGGAATTCTGCGAGGAGGGTCTAATTGACCTGAAGTTCGAGGGCGCGGAGGACCTGAGTCCTGCCCCACCAGGCCCGAAGGGGTTGGATCCGGTAATCAGAGGCCTAGCTCAGCGACTTCACGGTACGCTGATTACGAACAACAAAATTCAAGCCTCAATTGCTCGCAGCAAGGGGTTGTCCGTGCAACTGCACCGGCCGCGAGGGAAGGATACGGAAAAGAGTTTAGAGGGGTTGGAACTGCTGGATTACTTCGATGAGACGACTATGTCCGTTCACCTTCGCGCGGATACGGTACCACGCGCCAAGATGGGTACACCGGATTCGGTCCAACTCGAGTCGATAAGCGAAAAGAAGCTCAGTTCTGAGCGACTGGAACAGCTGACTGAAGAAATAGTTGAGGTTGCTGATGTCCACCCTGCCGGCTTTATCGAGATGGATTCGGGTGGCGCGTCGGTAGTTCAGCTGGGCAATATTCGTATAGCGATAGCCAAGCCGCCTTTTTCCGATGCGATAGAGATTACGGCTACCCGTCCGGTCAAGAAGACGACGATTGCCGACTACTCCTATTCCGAGCTCATAGAGAGCAGGTTACAGCAATCACACCGTGGCGTGCTGGTTGCCGGCGCTCCGGGGATGGGAAAATCAACTCTGGTGCAGGCTCTGTCGGAGTTCCTTCGGGATTCCGGTTGGATCGTCAAGACCATGGAAAAGCCTCGTGACCTGGACGTTTCTCCGGAGATAAGTCAGTACCGTGATTTGAACGGGGAGATGGCGGATACGGCGGAAATACTCCTGTTGACCCGGCCTGACTACACGATTTTTGATGAGATGAGGCAGACCTCCGACTTCGAGGTCTTTGCCGACCTCCGCATGTCGGGCGTTGGCCTGGTTGGGGTAGTTCACGCGACCAAGGCCATTGATTCGTTACAGCGCCTTGTGGGCAGGGTAGAACTCGGAATGATCCCTCAAATCGTGGATACCGTTTTGCACGTGGATGGGGGAGATATCAAGAAGGTGTTCGACGTTGAGATGACTGTAAAGACACCATCAGGTATGGAGCAGGGTGACCTATCCAGGCCGGTCATCGAGGTCCGGGATTTCGAAACCGGAAGTCTGAGCTACGAGATCTATACGTTCGGAGAACAGGTAGTAGTCATTCCCCTGGAAGGCCAGGAGCAGAACAGAATCTGGGACTTTGCGACGTCGGGACTGGAGGATCAGCTGGCCCAGGAGTTGCCATTTGACTTCGACCTGGAAATAAGATCCAACAACCGTATAGCGATTTACGTGGCCGATCACCACGTACCCGCGGTCCTCGGTCATGGAGGGAAGAGGGTAGATGCCCTTGAAAAAAAGGTGGGACTTCACATTGACGTGAGGACCTTCGCCGAGAGAGAGAGTTCTTCGCCTACTTCACCTGACTTCCGGGTCAAAAATTCTGACGAGTACCTGCTGCTGAATTTTGACCCTTCCTTCAGCAACGAGGAGATAGAGATATCGATTAACGGGGAACGCGTCTTCTCCGGAGCGGTATCCAAGAAAGGACGGATTAAGCTGACCAAGGATACTCACCAGGCAAGACGGATAAAGAAGGCGCAACGTGAAGGGGATAAGATTACAGTCAACAAGCTCTAGGGCGGTTACCCCTTAACGACTATTATCGGTTTGAGCTTGGCCACTTTTGGTGTCAGTCCATTGGTGTCGACAGAATCAACCACCCTGTCCACGTCCTTGTAAGCACCGGGAGCCTCCTCTGCCAGTCCGGGGTAGGAGTGCGATTTTACTACTATTCCCCTCGACCTGAGAGACGTCTCCACGTCCTCACCCCAGAATTTCGACTTGGCCTTCTTGCGAGACATCGCCCTCCCTGCACCGTGAATCCCGCTGCCGAACGTCATTTTCATTGCCGTCTCCGTTCCCCGTAGGACGTAGGAGGATGACCCCATCGTCCCCCCGACGAGTACCGGCCCGCCGACTCCTCTGTAGGCCTTGGGTAACTCTTTGCGCCCCGGCCCGAACGCCCGCGTGGCCCCCTTTCTGTGGACCAGTAATCGTTGTTGGACTCCGTTCACGGTGTGGTCTTCGACCTTGGCGGTGTTGTGGCCCACTTCGTAGACGGTCCTTATCTCCTGTGGTGGGATGTCGACGACCCGTGAGAACCCCCGGCGTGCCAGTCCGGCCAGGACCTGGCGGTTGGCAAAGGCGCAGTTCATTCCACATCTCATGGCGCTCAGGTATTCTCTCCCCTCGGGGCTGTCTATCGGTGCGGATACCAACTCCCGTTCCTCGATCGGGAGGTCGTATTTTTTGCTGGCGTCCTTCAGTTTGGAGAGGTAGTCCTGCCCTATTTGATGACCGAGGGCCCGGGAGCCCGTATGTATTGATATGACTATTTGACCCTCGTGTAAGCCGTAAGTGTCCCCGGCCTCCCGGTCGTAAATTTCCTTTACCTCCTGTACTTCCAGGTAGTGATTGCCTGAACCGAGGGTCCCCACCTGTTTAAATTGACGCTGTTTGGCGCGCCGGCTGACGTTTTTCGGGTCCGCTCCGTCGATCCGCCCGTTTTCCTCTACATATTCAAGGTCGTCTTCGATCCCGTAACCGATTTCCAACCCGAACCTAGCTCCCTGGACGAGCGCCTTATCTATCTCCTCGATCGAAAGGTTGATTTCGCCTTCGGACCCAAGTCCTGCGGGGACCGTCCTGTAAAGGGTGTCTGCCAGTTTGTCCTTGACCTTGGTTACGTCACGGACTTCTAGAGGGGTCCTCAGTAAACGGACGCCGCAGTTGATGTCAAACCCCACGCCACCGGCAACGACTACTCCGTCCTCCACGTCGAATGCCCCTACGCCGCCAATCGGGAATCCATAACCGGGGTGGATGTCTGCCAGGCCGATGGACGCGGAGACGATACCCGGAAGGGAAGCCACGTTTATCAGTTGCTCCAGCGAACTCCATTGGTCCTCTTGTCGATACTCAGCGAGGAGTCCTTTAGCGGAATCCCGGTCGACAAACAACCTGCCGGGAACGTTCATCTTCCCGAACTCCTCGATTTCCCAGGTGTTCTTGTCCAGCTCCTTCAGACTAATCTCTTGTCCGTTCAACGTCATACCTCCCGATTTATCTACACGTCAACCACGAATACGCACGACCACTCGTCGGGGTCCGGACTCGTTACTTCCAGACCCTGGTAGGTAATTCCTTTTACCTCAGTACCGAGGGAATGCCTTGACGGATCGATCTCCTCCCCCCTCAGGCGCCCGTGCAGCGTCAATCTGTCTGCGGTTTTCTCTACCTCAAGGTCGAACTCGGAGTAAACCGTCATTTGCAGTTGGCTTAGGGAGAGCAACTCCCCTAACCACTCGTAAAGCAGATCCTCCTCGTCTTCGCCCTCTACTGTCAGTCGTTCTTCTGTTGACTTCCTTACTCCTTCCAGGTCGGCCATGAGGCTAAACAAGGCCCTTGCCGCGCTGGCAAGAAGGCCTGTAAAGGTTTGCGCCCGTGCCCGGACCCCGACGTCGGCGCCGTGATCCAGGTACTCGTAATTCACCTGTCCTCTCCTTGCAGGGGGAGTTTAAACAAGGGTGTGTAAACTGGTCCATCCCTTCTTAGTTCGCTTTCCATAAGCGTCAACTCGTCTATTTCCACCTCCCAGTTCTCTCCCACGGAAAAAGATTCGAGTTCTCGTCCCATTTCCTTGATCCTGCCATTATTTTTCTCCTTGGTCCTTCCCAGCGTGATATGAGGTATGTAGTCCCTCTCCTCCGGGTCGAAGCCCAGACCGGCCATCTCTTCCTCCAGGTCCGCGTATAGGGAGTGTATTTCCGCTGGCTCCGAACTGCTCCCAAGCCAGATGACTTTCGGGTAGCTTACTTTGGGAAAAGACCCAAGTTTGTCGATCTCCATGGTGAAGGCGGGGTTGTGGTCCGCGGGGGCCTTTGCCGCCTCCTCAATTTCGTCTACGCGGGAGGGCTCCACCTCTCCGAGGAACTTGAGCGTTACATGAAGGTTGGCGGGGTCGACCCACTTTACGTATGCCGGTTGGTAGATATCTTCGGATAGCTTTGCCATCCGTTTTCTTGTCTCTTCCGGGATTTCCAGACAAAAGAAGGTTCGCATTATTACCACCTGTTATTGATCAGAAACTATCATCACTGGTAGTTACGGTATTGAATATGGTCGTAGGTTTCAACGTATTAACGGTTGGTGGATCAACTTTTGTGAGATACCATGCAACCCGCCTCGAAATTGCTTGCCTGGCGTTACCTGGGCAGTTAGCTCTGATCAAGCTACCTCCTGACACCCACAGAGGTCTATTTACCGCTGCTCCCTTCCAGGCCTGACGGGATTTGTAGACTTGTGCCGCAGAAGACTCGACCGTCAACACCACTTTTCCAGGTCCAGTCCCAAACAACCAACTCCTCAGCAGGCATATCGGCTCCCCTATAGCGGATTGAGGAAACGGGGACCGCTAGCCCCCACCTAGCATGGCTGGCGGAGGGGGTGGGATTTGAACCCACGGAACCTCTCGGTTCACCGGTACTCCAAACCGGCGGTTTTGGCCGCTCGCCCACCCCTCCTTATTGTCTAATTTCTGCCGATAAAGGTTAAGCTAGAAAAGCCTCCCGTGCAAACCTGTTAAACCAGTGTTTCATGGCCCCACCGGAGGGTAATTACTTCTTTTCCACGTGGTTGCAGCCCTTATTACTGCAGACCAGCTTGTCGTCGTCGTCCACGAGGACACCCCTTCCACAGCTCGGACAACGTTTTACCGGCCTGCGGCTAGTCGTAAACTTGCAATCGGGGTAGTTGCTGCAGCCGTAGAAGACCTGCTTCTTTCTGCGGGAGTAGCGTTCGAGCAGTTCTCCTTCTTCACATTTCGGGCACTCTACTCCGGTTGAAATGGAGGCGGTCTCCTTACAGTCGGGGTTGGTGCAGGCGTAGAACCTCCCGTACCTCCCGTGCTTTATTTCCATCTTTGATCCACACTCGGGGCAGGTCTTCTCGCCCAGGCTTTTGTCCTCTTCCCGCCGTCTTTCCAGTTCGTCCGCCAGTATTACCTTACCCCCCCTGTACTTGAACGATATATTCGTTGGCAGGCTCATCTTTTCCTCGCATTGGGGATAGGAAGAGCAGGATAGGTACGGTGAACCCTTCCAGTAGCGGATGTTCATATGGCCGTCGCACTCGGGGCAGTCTACGTCGGTGGGAATTTCGAACCCGTTATCCTGGGTTTCCAGAATCTCTTCTACTTTGTTCAATTCCTCCTTCAGTGGACCGTAAAATTTATTGAGGGTCTTCTCCTTTGACGTCTCTCCGTCCTTGATTCTGTCCAGTGCGTCCTCCATCGTTGCCGTCAGGTCCGGCTCCACTATTTCGGGGAAGAATTCGTCAAGGAACTCGACCACGATAAACCCGAGGAGGGTCGGAACGAACGAGCCGTTCTGTTTAACGATGTAATCACGGTGTTGTATGGTCGAGATGATGCTGGCGTAGGTGCTCGGACGGCCGATGCCCTGTTTTTCCAGTTTTTTGATTAACCCTGCTTCTGTGTACCTATTAGGGGGTTTGGTAAAATGCTGGCTGAGGTCGATGTCCTTCAGGCTGAGTTCGTCCCCCTTGGAGATGTTGCTGGGAAGGTTCACGTCCTGGTCGCTAAGAGGTCTTAATTGCAGCACCTTTAAGAAACCTTCGAAGAGCAATTCGCTGCCGGAGGTCTTAAACAGGTAACCGTCACCATTTACCGCAATTTTTTTCCTCTTGTACCTGGCGTTACTCATCTGAGTTGCGACGAACCTTTCCCAGATAAACCTGTACAGGCGGTACTGATCCCGTGACAAGTAGCTCTTTATCTTGTCGGGTTCTCTCTGGACTCCGGTCGGGCGGATCGCCTCGTGAGCGTCCTGGGCTCCGCTATTCTTTCTGAAGTAGCGGGTCTTCTCGGCAAGGTAACTATCCCCGTACTTCCCCGTAATAAACTTCCGCAGGCCCTGGTTAGCCTCCTTTGCCACCCTGGTCGAATCCGTTCTCATGTACGTGATCAGGCCTTCGACTCCGCTCTCGAGCTCCACACCCTCGTAAAGGGACTGGGCAACTCTCATAGTCTTGCTCGGAGTAAAGCTTAGGATGGACGAGGCCGTCCTCTGGAGCGTGGAAGTAATAAACGGGGGGAGTGGTGACCTCGTCTTGGTCTTCTCCGTTAAGTCGCTGACGACGAATTCAGCTTCGTTTAAGTCCCGTTCGACCTGGTCCGCCTGGTCTTCACTACTTATGTCGGGTGTTTCACCCTCGATCTTTTTCAGGTCAAGTGGGAAACTATCCGAAGTCTTCTCCTTGTACAGGTCTATTACTACTTCCCAGTATTCCTTGGGTTCAAATCTTTCCCTCTCCTCCTCCCGATCGACGATGTACTTCAACCCCACGGACTGTACCCGACCGGCGCTCAGCCCCTCGAATCGACTTCCCGATATGGACTTGGACAGGAGAGGACTAATGAGGTAGCCAACCAGCCGGTCGAGAATTCGACGGGCCCGCTGGGCTTCAACCTTCTCGAGGTCTATCGTGGTGGGTTCCTTGATGGCCTGGTTGATGCTGTCCTTCGTTATCTGGTTAAAGATGATCCGTTTGAACTTCCCGTTGCTCCCGTTATCCTTTAATAGTTCGTAAAGGTCAAACGCGATCGCTTCACCCTCCCTGTCGTTATCCGTTGCCAGGTATACCGTCGTATCCCCTTTGGCGGCCTGTTTCAACTTGCCGACCAATTTCTTTTGGTTAACGACGAGGGTAGGCTTAAAACCATCCTCTATCTCGACGCCGAGCTCCTTTTTCGGCAGGTCACGAACGTGACCCTTCGACGAGAGTACCTTGTACCGTGAACCTAGGTACCTGTTTATCGTATTTGCTTTTGTCGGTGACTCTACAATAACTAAATCGTCCATTATTCCCTCCAGAACGGACGAAATTATATTTGCGGACCCTCCTCATATCAATAGGAAAATCAAAAACCAAAGAATTACCGGTAGGAACGCCAACGGGGGAGCCTTCGGACCGCCCGGCTTTCCTTGACGTTAGTTAGCGGAGAACGGAAAAAAGCGTAACCCGGACTAGTCTCGTCCTTAGCACGGTTAATAGAGTCCTGTGTTGGTGAGGTTTAGAATGGTGTTACTCTCTTGAGAGAGGATAACGGAAGAAATCACGGACAAAAGTTCTAATTGTGAGGTGTTAGAATGAAATTCAGCAGGATAAAGATTTTCTTAGCCGTAGCAGTTACCTCTCTCGCCCTCTCGTCAGTCGTTATGGCTGCCGATGGAGGATCACTGGTAATTAGTGAAGTTGCATGGGCGGGAACGAGGGCGAGCTGGGCGGACGAGTGGATTGAGTTACGAAACCGGGGCGAAGAGAACATTGATTTGACCGGCTGGTCGGTCGTATGGGGTGACTCGGTCCTCCATCTTGGGTCAGAAGAGGAAAATACCGTCCAGGTCATCAACAAGTTCGTTCCCCCAGGTGGGGTAATTCTTTTAGAGAGGACGGATGACGAAACGGTGTCGACGGTAAATGCCGATCTCATTTTCAAAGGTAGCCTGCCAAACTCGGGGACGAAGCTGGAGTTAGTCGGCCCGGACGGAGAGGTCGTTCAGACTATAGATGCTCGAGACGGTTGGCCGGCCGGGACCGCGTCCGACGGGGACCCGAGTTACGCCTCGATGGAACTGATCGAGGGCCAGTGGGTTACCTCCGACCAACCCGGGCGTGAGAAGGATAAGAACGGAGAAAGAATATATGGAACGCCCGGTGGTCCTGTTGGTTAATTCCGGCGCCCGTAGAGGTTTGTAAGTAAACCAAAAAACTCAACTAAGGAGGCTGAGGAAAGGGTTATCCCCGAGAACTTCGGTGGATAAACGAAAATCAATCCACCGCGGATTGCGGATACAGAGGAGGTAAATCGCTGTCCGGGGTGGATTGACCTTTCTTCAAATCTTACGTAGGTATGGCCCTTAGGTAGCAGCGAAGCTGCTTCTTAATTTCCGGGCTCCTCAACTTGTTTATCGCTTCCTTCTGTATCTGTCTGACCCGCTCCCTGCTGATGCCGAAGACCTTTCCCACCTCGTTAAGGGTCCGGGGATGGTAGTCCTCCAGGCCGTATCTTAGCTGGATAATCCTTCTCTCTCTATCGGTCAATACCTCGTGGAGCAACTTCTCCAGGTGATCCCTGGTCAGCATCTGTAAGGATGCCTGTTCCGGGCCGGGAAGGTTACTGTCTGCGAGTATGTCCCCTAAAACACCGGCTTCGCCATCTTCTTCCCCCAGGGGTTTATCCAAAGACGTTGTCCTCTGTGCCGTTTTCTGGGCCTTCCTAATCTTGTCCACGGGTTCATCGAGTCGCTCCGCGATCTCCTCCGCCGAGGGGTCGTTGCCTTGTCTGTGCATGTACTCTCTCTCAACCCTCTTTACGTCCCTGATGAGCTCGTTCATATGTGCGGGTACCCTGATGGTCCTGGACCGGTTCGTAATTGCCCGGAGTATCGCCTGTCGGATCCACCAGGTCGCATAGGTACTAAACTTATACCCTTTACGCCAGTCAAATTTCTCAACTGCCTTCATCAGCCCGAGATTTCCTTCCTGGATCAAGTCCAAAAAGGAGAGGCCATAGTTTCTGTATTTCTTGGCAATACTTATAACCAGTCTTAGGTTGGCGGTGGCGAGCTCTTTTTTCGCTTGAGTGTCGTTTTCTTCTATTCTTTGTGCTAGTTGAGCTTCCTCTTCCCGGCTTAATAGAGGTCTTTCACCTATTTCGTCGAAATATGCTCGGACTGGATTCTTCTTGTTCCTTAACTGGTAGGACATATAACCCCCTTTTTACAAGTAGAACTTGAGTGGGTGCCGCAAAAACAGTAAATGCAAGTTTGTAGGTGATTTTGTGTATTTCCTTGGCCACAACATCGGTGGCAAGGTTTAGGATGGATGACCCGAGAAAAGCAACCGTCCGAAAATTAAATGAGATCCTGCCGGTTAAAAAAGAATAGACCATATAATATTATAAGGTCTATTCGCGGGATGTCAAAAAAGACCTTGAAAACGGCAAACTGTGAAACTCCAGTTAGAGACTATATAGCTTCGTATACTAGTTTTTAACAGAATTAAATATACTCTTCACTTCATCTAGATCCTTCCTGATGCACCTCTCTCCCCGGGACGCCGCCTTCTTGATCTGGTTGAAGTCCAGCCAGTTCAGGTCATCTACCTGGGGACTCAATACCTTGAGCATGCCGGGAAGTTGAACGCGGGCGATCGCGTTTTTGGCCTTGAGCAGTTCTTCCTTTCTGATCTTGCTCGTCCTGTTGAATATGGCCAGCGGGCTGTTGCTCCCATGCTCCGGTAAATTGGTGCTAACGTCCACGGCAATGACCGCGTCGGCGCCCAGTTGCACTGCTGGCAGGACCGGGACCGTGTCGACGACTCCTCCATCGACGAGAAGGAAGTCCTCCCACTTCACGGGGGGGATAAAGCCGGGGATGGCAGAGCTGGCTGCGGCCGCCCTGTATACCTTGCCCTCCGTGAGAATTACCTCTGAGCCGGAAAGTAAGTCGGTGGCTACGGCCGCGTAGATGACCGGGAGTTCTGCAATGTCCGAGTTCTTCGTTAGCAGCTTGAAGAAGGTAAAGAACCGGGCCAGCTTTACTGGAGTCTCGTTGGATTCCTCCGAACCCCAGTTCGATACCCCGATCCCCTGCGCCAAGGTTCTACCGAGTACCTTCTCCAGTTCTCTACGGCTTTCCCGAGAGATTTGCAGGATTTGGTTGATGTCCAGACGTTCGAGGACCTTAATCAACCCCTCGACTTCTACCTCTCCCGCGGCGGCAGAGCCGATCACCGACCCCATGCTGGTCCCGACTATCATGTCGGGCTTGAGGCCCAACTCCTGGAGGACCTTTACAACTCCCAGGTGGGCGAAACCCCTCGCACCGCCCCCTCCGAGGACCAGGGCGACCTTCTGGACGCCTTCTCCGTCTTCTTCGGGGTCGGACTGAGGCAATTCAATCTCGTGCTTTATTGAGCCCTCGGTATTTTTCATAAGGTCCCCTTTAAGGTTCTAGTATTGAGCCGTCACGTTATTATATGACAAGCCCCCCCGGTAAAGAAATAAAAAAGCCCGTGACGACCAATCGGCCGCCCCGGGCTTTTATAAGACTTATATTTATCTTTTTCCTTACATGGCTGGCATGCCACCCATGCCGCCTCCGGGCATTCCGCCGCCTCCAGGGGCGGGGGCGCCACCTTGGCCATCATCGTCATCGTCATCAGACTCGACGACGAGCGCGTCGGTGGAGAGGAGCATGCTGGCAACTGAAGAAGCGTTCTGGATTGCTGACCTGGTTACCTTGGTAGGATCGATGATTCCGTCTTCGATCATATTGAGGTACTCTTCCTTGACTACGTTGAAACCAATGTTGTGGTCCTTCTCCAGGAGTCTCTCCGCGATAATTGCACCCTCGAAACCGGCGTTGGTAGCCAGTTGCTTGACGGGTTCTTTTACCGCCCTCTTTAGGATGCTCGCACCTACGTCCTTATCTCCTTCGAGGTTGAGTTCGTCTATGGCTTCAGCTGCACGCAGTAGTGAGACTCCACCACCGGGGAGGATGCCTTCGTCTACCGCTGCCTGAGTCGCCTCAAGTGCGTCTTCCATGCGGGTCTTTCTCTCGTCAAGCTCCGTCTCGGTTGCAGCACCGACCTTGATGACCGCTATGCCGCCGACGAGCTTGGCCTTTCTTTCTTCGAGCTTTTCCCTGTCGTAGTCGGAGTCGCTTGAATTGATCTGTTTGTCGATCTGGTCGACCCTGCCCTTGATGGACTCCTTGCTCCCCTCGCCGCCGATTATGGTCGTATTCTCGTCGGTTACGCGGACCCTCTCCGCCTGACCGAGCATATCTATTGTAGTGTCCTGGATGTCCATTCCCAGGTCCTCGGCGATTACCTGTCCGTCGGTTAAGACTGCCAGGTCTTCGAGCTGGGCTTCACGTCGGTCTCCGAATCCAGGGGCTTTAACGGCAACGCTGTCCAGGGTTCCCTTGATCTTGTTAATTACCATTGTCGTCAGCGCTTCGCCGTCTACGTCGTCAGCTACTACCAGGAGAGGTTTGCCCGTCTGAGCGATCTTCTCGAGCACGGGGACGAAGTCCTGCGCGTTCTTGATTTCCTGGTCAGTGATGAGGATGTAGGGGGCCTCAAGGTCAACTTCCATGTTCTCGGAGTCCGTGACGAAGTAGGGGGAGAGGTACTCTCTGTCAAACTGCATCCCCTCTACCAGTTCAAAGTAAGTGTTAATTCCTTCGGACTCTTCGACCGTGATTACGCCGTCCTCCCCAGCTTCTTCCATGGTATCTGCGATGATCTGGCCTATCTCTTCGTCGTTCGCGGAGATGGTTGCTACCTGAGCGGTCTCCTCCTTGGTGGAGAGTTCCCTGCTATGTTTTTCCAGTTCCTCTACGATCTTCTCCGTTCCAAGCTTTATTCCCTGTTTCAGGTACTCGGGGTTTGCCCCTGCCGCGACGTTTTTAAAACCTTCTTCCAAAATCGCGTGAGCAAGTATCGTTGCCGTTGTGGTCCCGTCTCCGGCAGCGTCGTTGGTCTCGCTCGCCACTTCCTTGACCAGCTGGGCTCCCATGTTCTCGAATTTGTCCTTGTATTCCTGTTCCTCGGCGATGGTCACACCGTCGTTGGTGATATCGGGAGCGCCGAAGTCTTTGTCCAGAATGACGTTTCTTCCCCGCGGACCAAGCGTGATCCTAACCGCCTTGGCCAGCTTGTTTACGCCTTCCTGAAGAGCCCTTCGGGCGTCTTCATGAAATTTTACTTGTTTAGCCATAATTTACTAACCTCCTAGAGTTATTAGTTATTCAATCTTGGCGAGAATGTTGTTCTCTTTGACTATCTTCATCTCGCGATCGTCCATCTCGATTTCCGTTCCGGAAAAGCTGGATAAAATAACTGTGTCTCCGACCTCCACTTCGATGTTCTCATCACTACCCACTGCCAGAACTTCTGCCTTGGTGTAGTTGTCCTCTTCCTTGGCGCTGTCGGGTAGGACGATTCCTCCTTCTGTAACTTCCTCTTCCTCGACATCGATCTTTTCGACGAGTACTCTTTTACCTAATGGTTTAATATCCATTGATACCTCCTCGCTTTTATTGTTGTTGGTTGTAGATTTTTCTTACATAACTTTAATAATTAGCACTCTTGTATAGTGACTGCTAAATCAAGAATAGTTTAACCAATTAACCCACCCTAGTCAACCCCCATTCAACGATTATTTAACTGACCGTTGTCGTTTTTTTGACTTTTCTCCAAACGGCCGGGAATTACCCCCTGGATAGTTTGAATATGGTTGTGATTGTGATATCATTCAATCTGTGATAGGAGGTGTGATTTTGGATACCAAACAGGAATGTTGTTCTGTTATCTGGCTACAAGGCGCAACTTGCACCGGTTGTGCGATATCTTTAATGAATTCCAATTATCCCAAATTATCTAACCTACTCCTCGACGAGGTCGTCCCCGGGAAGTCAATTTCTTTGAAATTTATGGCCACGTTGATGGGAGCAACCGGTGAACTTGCCCTTGAAGTGTTAAGCCGCGCTGAAGCGGAAGGAGATTATATTGTTGTGATGGAAGGGTCCGTACCCAAGGGCGAAGACGGGAAGTACTGTATGGTAGGAGAGAAGTCGGTTGCGGACCAACTCACGGAGGCTGCGCCGGGTGCAAAAGCGGTGGTAAGCATCGGGACCTGCTCCGCTTACGGGGGAATACCTGCCGGACAGCCGAACCCGACGGATGCTGTTTCGGCCGCCGAACACCTTGAGGCCGAGGGGATCGATACTCCCTGCCTCAACGTCCCCGGTTGTCCTCCTGAACCTAGCTGGTTTGTGGACAGCCTGGCGACGGTAATGTTGTTCGGTTTGCCCGGACCGGAGGACGTTGACGACGTCGGTCGGTTGAAGTCCGTCTACGGGGAGTTGATTCACGATAACTGTCCTCGAAGAGGGGACTTCCAGAATGGTCACTTTGCCAGGCACATAGGTGAAGAGGGTTGTCTGGCAGAGGTCGGCTGCAAAGGTCCGTACGCCAACGCCCCCTGCCCCAACAGAGGGTGGCACGAAGGCCTTAACTGGGCAATAAAAAACAATCATCCCTGTATAGGGTGTGTGGAACCGGGCTTCCCCGACTTGATGGGGCCGTTTTTCGAGAAATTTGGCCCGGAGGAGTCCGAGGAGATGTACAGGAGGCTAAAGTGAAACAGATTACCATAGATCCGGTAACGCGAATAGAGGGACACCTGAAGATAGAGACCGAAGTTGAAGGTAAAGAGGTCAAGTCTGCGCGGAGCAGCGGTACTCTGTTCAGGG
This sequence comes from Candidatus Bipolaricaulota bacterium, assembly GCA_018334595.1. Classification (GTDB taxonomy): domain Bacteria; phylum Bipolaricaulota; class Bipolaricaulia; order M55B111; family M55B111; genus M55B111. Next base: position 25,952 of record JAGXLQ010000001.1, read on the forward strand.
GCTTCGAGCAGATACTGTCCGGGCGGGACCCGAGAGACGCCCAGAGAATCACGCAGAGGGTTTGTGGGGTCTGCCCCACCGCTCACGCGACGGCTTCCTCATTGGCATTGGAAGATGCCTTTGGTATCAAGGATCAGGTGCCGGCCAACGGTAGGTTGATCAAGAATATCATGCTTGGCGCCAACTTCATCCAGTCCCACGTGCTCCACTTTTACCACCTGGCGGCGTTGGATTATCTGAACCCCGAACGCACTAAGGAGGTCACCGATTGTGGCCCTCAGGTTGACACGCTGGCAAACTTTCTTAGATCTACGGACGGTGCACCATTTACACCTCAATACGAGGGTGACTATCGACTCGGGCCGGAGATAAGTACGGACCTCTGTCGGGACTACCTCGACGGGCTGGATATCAGAAAGAAGGCCCACGAACTACTAGCCTTATTCGGCGCGAAGATGCCCCACAATATGGGAACCGTTCCTGGAGGCTCGACGAGAAAACCCGACGTGGGGACCATCGAGAAAGCCGGAGCCCGATTGAAGGAGATAAAGTGTTTTATCGATAACAGATACCTACCCGGGGCCCTTGCTCTCGTCGAAGCCTACGACGACTACTTCCAGGTTGGTCGGGGTGTGGACACGTTCTTGGAATACGGAGGTTTCTACCTCGATAACATTTTAGGGGCACCTCAGGATACCCCAGTTGGGTTGTTGGGAGGAGTCTTTAACCTGGAAAACTACAGCCTCGAGGAAGTTGATTTGAACGAGATAACGGAGGAGGTAACTCACTCCTGGTACGAAGACGCGACTACCGGTCATCCCACCGAGGCAAGGACTAGCCCCAGTGCCGACAAGGAAGGAGCTTACTCCTGGGTCAAGGCACCAAGGTACGGGGATCGGCCATGCGAAGTGGGGCCCGCTGCCAGGATTATGATCAACTACAGCCGCGGCAACGAGTTCATCAAGGAGAAGATGGACGAGATTACGGGTAAACTGGACATCGAACTGAAAGACTGTGCTTCCGTAGCCGGGAGGCATCTGGCCCGGGCACTTGAATGTAAGTACATTTCCGATCTCATGGGAGATTGGTTAGAGCAGCTGGAGCCAGGCGCGGAGTCGGTTGCAAAGTACGAGATGCCAGATGAAGGAACCGGCGTCGGTGTAACCAGTGCCCCCCGAGGAACGCTGGGACACTGGATCGAGGTAAAGAACGGCGAGATCGAAAACTACCAGATGGTCGTGCCTACCACCTGGAACGCTTCACCCAGGGACGGTCAGGGTAGACCCGGTCCAATCGAACAGGCTTTGATCGGTACGAGGATAGAGGACGGGGATAATCCGATCGAGGCTGCCAGGATAGTCCGTTCTTTCGATCCATGTATGGCCTGCGCGGTCCATTGACCTTGAAGGACAGGAGGTAAAAAATGATATTATCTGAACCGAAGCCCTGGGAAGAGATAGAGGGTTATCTGGAAGGCGACGATTCCGTATTCTTGCTCGGCTGTGATGGGTGTGACGCTGCCACTGGAGACGGCGGTGCAGAGAGAGTTGGGGAACTATCGGGGAAGCTTGACGAAGGAGGATGGAACGTCACGGGTACGAAGGTAATCGAGTTCCTTTGCAACAAGGCATTGGCGGGGATGAAGCTCGCACGGATTTCTGACTTAATTGAGGAGAGCGATTCGCTGCTGGTCTCCTGTTGTGGTATTGGTGTTCAGGCGGTGAGCAAGCTTGTGGATAAGCAGGTGCACCCCGCCAACGACACCGTATCCATGGGGGACTTCCACGGCACCTGGCCGTCAGAGGAAACCTGTAAGAGGTGTGGTGAATGCCTGCTGGAATATACGGGAGGAATATGTCCGCTGACGATGTGTGTTAAGGGCCTGTTAAATGGGGCCTGTGGCGGGTCTTACGAAGGGAAATGCGAGGTAGAGCCGGATCGACCCTGCGGCTGGGAGCTAATCTACGAGAGGCTCAAGGACGTGGGCCGGCTGGACCTGATTGAGGAGTACAACCCCCCCAAGGCTAGGCAGAAATACCAGTTCGGAGTCCCTATGGAAAACAGGAACTCGCTCTACTGGGCAATTGAGGCGGAGGAGGGAGAATGAGCACGCTAAAGGACAAACTTGAAGCCGGAGAGTTTGCGATTACATGTGAGGCGGGCCCGCCCAAGGGAGTAGACCTCGAGAACGAACTCAAGGAGGCGGAGGAGATCGCAGGCCTGATCGACGCGTTTAACGTCACCGACCTGCAGTCTTCCGCCATGCGGATGAGTTCAGTGGCCATGTGCAGACTGCTTGAGGAAAGGGGCCTGGAGACCGTCTACCAGATGACCTGCCGTGATAGGAACAGGCTCGCTCTCCAGTCGTCCCTGCTTGGTGCCTGGGCACTGGGGATGGAGAACGTCCTGGCGTTGACCGGTGACTACACGACGCTCGGAGATCACCCCGACGCGATGCCGGTATTTGACCTGGACTCGATCCAACTGTTAGAGACCATCGAGAGGTTGAACGGAGGAGAGGACTTGGTCGGAAACGAACTGAAGGGGTCTCCTCAGTTCTTTCCGGGCGCGGCCGCCAACCCTGGAGCCGATCCCCTTAAGCCGCAGATACTGAAGAGCAGGATGAAGGCCGATCACGGCGCCCGATTCTTCCAAACTCAGGCAGTTTACGATTCGGACGTATTTGCAAAGTTCATGGAAGAACTGAGGGACGCCGGCGTGGAGACCCCTGTAATGGTCGGTATCCTCCCGCTCAAGTCGGCGGGGATGGCCAGATTCATGGACGCCAACATCGCGGGGGTAGTAATTCCGGACGAGGTCATCAAGGAACTGACCGATGCCTCCGATACCGTTCAGAAGAGTCTTGAGATCTGTTCCCGAGTGATAAACGAAACGGCAGACCTCTGTGAGGGAGTCCATTTGATGCCGATGGGATGGGAGGAGTACGTACCGGACATTCTTGACGGGACGGACCTTTAATTGAGGTGAAGAAGTAGCTTATTGTGCCCGGAAAGGTTGTTGTATAACGGTCGACGGGGTGACTCGTCGACCGTTATTATTCGTCAAAGTTTTCTATGGTGGGAAGAGTTACCGTAAAGACGGAGCCACTATCCTCCTTGCTCTTTACCGATATCTTTCCTCCGTGCGCTTCGACGATTTCCTTGGCGATGGTTAGACCAAGTCCGGTCCCTCCGGTCCCCCGGGACCGGGATTTATCTATCCTGTAGAAACGGTCAAATATGCGTTGCTGGTCTTCAGATGATATCCCTATACCGGTATCAATAACGTGCAGCACGACTACCTCTCCCTCTGGCCTTACGCTTATGGTTATCTTGCCACCGGGACGGGTATGGGTCAGCGCGTTGTCCAGGAGGTTTCGGATGACCTGCGATATCCGTTCCGGATCGGCTGTAATTAGCGTAGAATCTGGAAGGTGTGAATTAATTGTAACCTCCTTCTCCATGGCCTTGTTCTCCACGGCTTTTATCGCGTTGGAGGCCACGTCCTCCAGGACTATCTGCTT
>JAGXLQ010000066.1 GCA_018334595.1 Candidatus Bipolaricaulota bacterium
CTCACCTTGATCTCGAAGTTCGGATTGATTTTCTCGATGTTGGCTTTGAAGATGTCGGAGGCCGTCTTCCGTGATTCGTTACCGGTGTTGTACAATATGGTGAAGGTAAATCCTTTCTCCCATAGTTCACCGTCGTGCGCTTCCTTCAACAGCTCCTCGGCCTTGTCCAGGTCGCGGCTGTAAAGTTCGAGGTCGTCGTTGTAGTAGGGCTGCATGTTCTTCGGCACAGGACCGTTAGTCTTGTATCCGAGGCCCTGAAGGACCTGTTCAATAAAGGCATCGTACTCAAAGGCGTAGTTGAACGCCTTCCTCACCTTTACGTCGTTGAAGAAGTTGGACGGGATTCCGTCTCCCCATTCACCGGAGCCAACCAGGTCGTTGTTCTCAACGATAACGTCCTGGGTAAAGAAGGCTGCCGGGTTCATCTGAATGGTCGGCAGGTGTTTCTGTACCGCAACGCCGTCTGCCCCTTCGACCTGACCCAGGTACTGCAGAGGTACATAAGCGATGTCTGCCTCGCCGTTGATGAACTTGAGTCGTCTGGTGCCCCACTCGTCGATCTTCTGAATGACGAACCTTTCCACTTTAGCGGGTTCACGCCAGTAGTCGTCGTTCCTGCTAAAGACCACTTCCGTTCCGGGGTCCCAGCGCTCGAGCTTGAACGGACCGGTTCCGTTCATCTTGTCGTAGAGCGGAGATTCCTCGGCTGCGGAACCGCCTCCGGGGTTGTGATATTCGACCCAGGTATCAGCGGTACCCGGCCAACCGCCCTGGTCGGCGATCCACTCTTTGTCCATAATTGCTGACCAAGCAGAACCGTGTGTAAGTATGTTCAAAAACGGAGGATAGGGTTTTGGCAGCTTGAAGATAACGCTGTCTCCCTTGACCTCGACTGCGGGATCGATGAAGGCTTTGAACGCCGCTACGCGATCTTCTTTGGTGGTATCGGCAAAGTCGTCCACTCCGGCCACGGTCTTAACTATGTCCTTGATATTTGAGTAACCGGTCAACGGCTGCAGAATCATCCACGAGGGCCCACCGGACCTGTCCTGGATCATCGTCCGCTCGAAGGAGTATTCTACGTCTTCAGGGGTCAGCTCGTTCCCATTGTGGAAGGTAACGTCCTGTCTGATCGGGAACTCGTAGATCATCCCGCCGTCCGGGGTCTCCCTGATGAGACCGTTTTCTTTGGAAGGAACCTTGGTAGCCAGAAGCGGTTCAAAGGTACTTACACTGTAATCTTCGGTCTTCTTTTCATTACCGTCAACCTTGTCATAAGGATAAATAAGCAGGTTTTCATAGACGTTCTGAATAATTGTTCCACTCGCGGTGTCGTAGGTGAACGAAGGATCGAGCGTGTTGGCTGTACCCATGGTAACGACGTTTAAAAGATCCGGGTTCTTAACCTCCGGTTTGTCCTCTGTATAACCTACGATCGCCAGTGAGAAAACCAGCACAAACGCAAGTCCAATCACTAGATTCTTCTTAAAGCTATAGCTCATATGTGAACCTCCTTGTGTCAAAAACTTAGTCAGAATCACACAAACCTTATGCTGGTGAGAAACTGACGCTTACTTTGTGGTTTTCACCCCCCCTTTAAGACAAAAGCCTGTAAGTAAATATTATGAATATACAAAATGGTTGTCAACATGGTCTTGATACGTAGACTACGGATAAAGAAGGTGCTGTGACCGGCTACCGTGGACCAGTTAACCGGTACCAGCATTAGAGGTATGAGGCTACAAATGTGAACCGGAGAACGGAAGGCGGTTGCTATCTACTCAAATTTACCACGTTGACAGCGCCGGGCCTCGGACGTCGTACGCAAAGTTGAAAAACTTTCTGGATTTTGCCAACATATCATAAGTAACTAGGAGGCGAAAACATATGAACAAAGAAACAGTTTCAACGCTTGAAAACTACGTGAACACGATTAGCCCATCCGGGTTCGAGGACCAGGCCGCAAAGCTCTGGAAGGAAGAGGCAGAAGGATTCGCGGACGAGGTACACGGCGACAGGCATGGAAATTCATTCGCCGTCGTTAACAAGGGCGGGAGCCCGAGGGTGATGCTCGCCGGTCATACCGACGAAATCGGCCTGATGATAAGTCAGATAAACGACGACGGCTATCTTCACTTTACCACCATCGGTGGTTGGGACCCGCAGGTACTGCCGGGACAAAGGGTCAAGCTCCGTGGGAAGGAAGGAACGGTTGTCGGTGTCCTGGGGAGAAAGCCAATTCACCTGTTGGAAAAGGAGGATAGGGAGAAGGTAGTTAAGCCCGAGGAAATGTGGATAGATATCGGCGTCGACGACAAGGAGGAAGCGGAGGAACTGATATCGATCGGCAGCCCGGGAGTTTTAGATTACGAGTTTACTCACCTGCAAGGTAACTTAGTTGCCGCCAGGGGGTTTGACGACAAGAGCGGGGGCTTCGTCGTCCTCGAGGCGGCACGGGAGTTGGCCAGACTACACCCAAAAGCGGAGATACATTCCGTGGCTACAGTCCAGGAGGAGATAGGCCTTAGGGGCGCAATAACGTCCGCCTACGGCGTCGCACCCGACGTTGGGATCGCCGTGGACGTAGGTTTTGCTACCGACACGCCATCGATGGACGTGGAGAAAAGAAAGGTGGGTGACGTCAAGATGGGCGGTGGCCCGATACTCTCCAAGGGGCCAAACATAAACCCGATACTTCTGGATAAGATGGAAGAGGTCGCCGCGGACAAGGATATACCCTATCAAGTGGTCGGGGCACCAAAGGGAACGGGAACTGACGCGAACGCCATTCAGCTAACGCGCTCCGGGGTGGCAACTGCGCTGATCTCCATACCTAATCGATACATGCACAGTCCCTGCGAAATAGTCAGTCTGAACGATTTGGAAAACATAATTGACCTGATAGCGGCAACGGTGGAGAGTATCGAGGAAGACAACTTCGAACTCTTTTAACCTTAATTACAATTATAGATCACTCAACGGGGGGTAAAGCTCTATGGCAAAGCTTAGAGATTCAGCTCTGGAGATAGTCCGAGCCTACGACGAACTAAAAAGCTACGAATGCGACCAGGAGGTTACCGCTGGGGGCCTGAGAATCAAAGCTCACGTAAAGTTCATGAAGCCGAGGAGCATCGCGGTAGAATACGAGGAGTTTACAAACCCAATCGAGGAATTTCAGTCCGATCTCTTCGGCGGGCCCGAGTTCAACGGGGACGACCTGGAAAGTATGCGACTAGTTTACGACGGAAGTTCTACCTGGGCCCACATGTTGAACAAGAATACCGCTATCAAGAAGGAAGGTAAGCAGCTCTATACTCCGTTTGCCGGCGTGGAAATAGTGGGGCAGCTAGGTTTTCTCAGTGACCTCTTAACAGATTACCTGCTCAAGGATGACGGGAAGGGGAAGATCAACGGCCGGGATGTCTACAAGCTGGGGTTGAAGCCGAAGACTCGCCGGAGGTCATACTTCCTGAAGGAAGAACTATTCAACCTGGACAGCGCCCAACTAGCAATTGACAGGGAAACACAACTCCCGTTAAAGATTACCTACAGGCCGGGGGAGCGAGACCAACTTCGGTATACCAGCAGCCAGGGGGGACCGCTTTACGTAGAGTACTCGGACTATAAGGTCGACAAGCCCTCAAAGAGGGACTTTCAATTCGATTCGTCAAAAATGGACAAGATATTCGAAGAGGAAAGGTTGCCCAGGGAAAGGGTCGTGAAGGGCTTTCCCATCACCCTCGATCTCGAGGGTGTCGCGGAGGAAGGGTTCGAACCGGCCGAGGACCAACTCCGGGTGACGTCCAACCGGGAGGGTGATCGGAAGTATACCTCGATCGCCTTCGTGGGTACCTCGGAGGAAGACGGGAGCTCGTTACAGCTACTTGCCGGAAATTACCTCTCCCGGGAGATGAGTCGCCACAGGACCTTCCTGTCGGAAAACGGTGACCCGATTGACGTTGACGGCAAGGAAGCGAAAGTAGCAAATAGGGGTGAGAACGTCAAGGAGAGGCTCCCCAACGAACTAAAGAGCGATATCCTGGAAATCGGACTGGAGTCTGGCGGCGGGTTTTACTACCTGCTCGGTCAGGACGTCGACCGGGAGGAGATGGTTAGGGTATTGTCCGCTCTGACCAGCAGAATCGTTCGCCCCGGTTAGGGAGGGGAAGTTGCGGACGCTACTTTCTAAACTCCTCCCTGAACTTCTTGAGCTTGTCAAAGAAGGACTCGCTATCTTCGGAGTGATCGTCGATTGGATTTGCGAGAAGGGAATCCAGCTTTGCCATGAGTTCCCTTTCTTCTCGATCCAGGTCCTCCGGGGTCACGGCCTTCAGCCTGACTATTTCATCGCCCCGACCACGACGGTTCAAGTGAGGTATGCCCTTTTCCTGCAACCTTATCTTCGTTCCCGTCTGTGTCCCGGGCTTTACGTTTACCTCTTCGATGCCGTCCAGGGTCGGGACCTTCACGGTATCTCCCAGAGCTAGTTGCGTGAAGTTTATCGGCACGGTCGCGAGAATATCGTCACCCTTTCTGATGAACGTATCGTGTTCCTTTATCTCTACCACTATGTACAGGTCGCCTGCCGGTGCACCCTTCCTGCCTACGTTACCCTTACCCCTCAACCTGAGCCGGGAGCCGTCCTTCACCCCGGCAGGTACCTTGACGGATATCTCCGTCTTTTCCTTTACCCTGCCTTCCCCCCGACACTTTGGACAGGGTTCATCAATTATCTCCCCGCTGCCGCCACATTTCGGACAGGTTTGAACGTTGACAAAACTACCCAGCATAGTCTGTTGCTTCTGGCGTATCTCCCCCACGCCGTTGCAGTGGGGGCAAGTCCGTTTGGACGAGCCGGGCTTCACCCCTTCGCCATCGCAGGTATCACAGCTGACGAACCGGGGAATGGAAAACTTTACCTTGGTCCCCCGGGCAGCGTCTTCCAGCGATATCCGTAGTTTTCTCTGAAGGTCTTCACCCCGCTGAGCAGCTGTCCTCCTGGGGCCTCGGCGGGGCCCTTCACCAAAAAATAGGTCAAAGATATCGTCAAACGCCCCACCGGAGAACGCGTTCCTGGCACGTTCATAGTCCTGGTTGGTAAAGTCAAATCCTTGTTCAGGGCCGGCATGGCCAAACCTGTCGTACTGAGCTCTCTTCTCCGGATCGGACAGCACCTCGTAAGCTTCGGTTACTTCCTTAAACTTCTTCTCCGCTTCCTTCTTGTCGATGTCCGGGTTCATGTCCGGATGAAATCTCTTGGCCTTGTTCCGGTATGCCTTCTTGATCTCCTCGTCCGAAGCGCCTTCATCGACGCCGAGGACATCATAATAATCTTTTGTCATATTACCGACCCTGATTTTTTGGATATATTATAGGTTAAGCCCCAGAGAGCTATTCTTCATCCTCCGGTTCTTCGTATTCAGCATCAACGTACTCATCTTCGGCTCCACCGGAGGACTGTCCGCCGCCCTGTGGGCCCTCTCCTGCAGGACCACCCTGAGCGTCCTGATAAGCGGCCTGACCGATTTCCTGAGCTGAGTCGTTTAACTCCTCTATTCCTTCTTCGAGCTCCTCCTTGTCAGCCCCCTCTTCGACCAGTCGCTCAAGGTTGTCTATCTTTTCCTCGATGGCCGATTTCTTGTCGTCGTCGATCTTGTCGCCGAACTCTTCCAGGCTCTGTCTCGTCGAATAGATCAGCTGGTCGGCCTCGTTTCGCGTCTCGATCCTTTCTGCCTTGCGCTTGTCCTCCTCCCTGTGTTGCTCGGCTTCCTCCTTCATCTGTTCTATCTCCTCGTCGGACAGCCGTGAGGGTTCCTCGATGGTAATCGACTCCGACTTACCCGTCCCCTTGTCTTCGGCAGAGACGTGAAGAATTCCGTCGGCATCGATGCTGAAGTTTACGTCGATCTGGGGAACTCCTCGGGGAGCTGGTGGAATGCCAGTCAGCTGAAACCTACCTATGCTCTTGTTGTCCTCCGCCATCTTCCGCTCTCCCTGGACCACGTGAATGTCAACCGTAGTCTGGTTGTTCTCGGCGGTCGAGAACGTCTTCGACTTCTCCGTGGGGATGGTGGTGTTCCTATCTATGAGCGGGGTAGTTACTCCGCCCAGGGTCTCAATACCCAGGGTCAGCGGTGTCACGTCAAGTAAGACGAGATCGTCTACCTCGCCGGCAAGAACTCCACCCTGGACGGCCGCACCGCGGGCGACTACCTCGTCGGGGTTAATCTCCTTGTTAACCTTCCCAGGGACGTGTTCCTCGATGAGTTCCTGTACGCGGGGGATCCTCGTCGAACCACCGACAAGGACTACCTGATCGATGTCGTCCTTGTCCATGTCTGCTTCGGACAGAGCGGACTCGAGGATGTCCATGGTCCTGGAGAGGAGGTCCTCGATCATCCCTTCAAATTTCGCCCTGGTCAACTTCTCTTCCAGGTGTTTGGGGCCGGTCTGATCGGCTGTAATGTAAGGCAGGTTGATCGTTGTTTCCTTCTTGGATGAGAGTTCCTTTTTGGCCTCTTCTGCGGCGGTCTTCAACCTTTGCAGGGCGCTCGTGTCGTTAGACAGGTCAATACCTTCCTGGTTTTTGAACCGCTTTACCAGCCAGTCGATTACCCTCTGATCGAAGTCGTCTCCACCCAGTTTGGTATCGCCGTCTGTGGAGACTACCTCGAATACGCCATCACCCAGCTCCAGTATAGATACGTCAAAGGTACCTCCACCGAGGTCGTAGACCAGAATGGTCTGATCGCTGGAATCCTTGAGCCCGTAGGCGAGCGAGGCGGCGGTAGGCTCGTTGATAATCCGGGCAACTTCCAGCCCGGCGAGCTTGCCCGCGTCCTTTGTTGCCTGTCTCTGGCTATCGTTGAAGTAAGCGGGAACCGTTATAACTGCCTTTTCTATCTCCCGACCGATCCTTTCCTCGGCGTCTTTCTTGACGTTTCTGAGAATCATCGAAGATATCTGTTCGGGAGTGTAGTCCTTTGCTTCGCCGTCACGCGATATCTTTACCGTATAATCCTCGCCCATTTTCCGCTTAATCGAGCTT
>JAGXLQ010000067.1 GCA_018334595.1 Candidatus Bipolaricaulota bacterium
AAAAAAAGCTCGTGAGCATAGGCGATTCCCTTATCCAAATCAAAAAAAGCTTCCCCCCTGGTGAACAGCCGATAAATAAGCAGGACAGCCCCCGCCCCGAACTCTCTTCCCGCACGGATCTGGGAATAATCCACGACGAAGTCCTTCATTAACGTCGGTTTGTTCAGCTTCGCCACCCCGGCCAGGTTCTCCAGCGACCCGAAGAAATGGTCGGGATCTGTTAAAACAGAAAACCCGGTGGCTCCGCCGGCAGAATACGTTCTCCCGAGCTCGGCGGGTTGGAAATCTTCACCCAGGATTCTCCCCCGGGAAGGAGAGCCGGGCTTTATCTCCCCAATTATCGGTGTAGGATAACCTCCCTCGATGACCTCCGTAAAGTGGGTCTCGGGTTCGAACTCCATCGCCCCGTGATTTGTCTCGTAGTAACCCGAGTCCACCCGCTCGCGGGCGGATTTGGACAGCTCGTCCAGTATATCACTCATAGGGAATTTCCTCCGTTGGGGTGTCTTCCAGCCCGTTAAGTACGTCGATCGTGCCCGTTTTCCTTACCAGGTCCCTCGCCTTGCCGTAGGCCGCGCCCGAATCTATCGACCTCCGCGCTATTTCAAGACCCTCCCGAATGGAACCTCCACCACCTGCAACGTAAATCCCGGCACCGGCGTTAAGCAGGACGACGTCACGCGCCGCCCCGCCTACTACTCCCTTAAGGATGCCGATAGCCAGTTTCGCGCTTTCCTGCGGGGGCAGGTCACGGATCTTGGAGGGGCTTGCCGTAGGTATCCCGAAGTCATCGGGATGGATGTTCTGATAGGTTATCTTTCCCCCCTTCAGTTCCCCAACGTAGCTTTCCCCCAGGGTTGATATTTCGTCGATTCCCGCTAATCCATAAACGACGAGGGCCCGGTCCGTGCCGAGTTCTCTCAACACGGCAGGGAATTTGTTGACTAACTCCCTGTCGTAAACGCCAAGTAGTTGACGCGAGGCGGATGCCGGGTTAGTCAGGGGGCCCAGGATGTTGAACACCGTTCTAATCCCAAGTTCTCTCCTCGGTTTTGCCGCGTGCTTCATTGCCGGATGTAGGTTGGGAGCGTAGAGAAACCCGATTCCGGTTTCCTCGATGGACTTCTCTACCTGTTCCGGCCCCGCGTCTAGATTAACCCCCATCGCTTCCAGGGTGTCCGCGCTCCCGCTCTGGCTGGAATTTGACCTGTTGCCATGCTTGGCGACGGGGAACCCGGCCCCGGCTACTACGAATGCACTCACCGTCGAAATGTTGAATGTCTTGATCCTGGAGCCTCCCGTTCCACACATGTCGACCAGGCCCTTATCCACTTCAGGGTTTATCGTGGTGCTCTTCTCACGCATTACTTTCGCAAATGCGGCAATCTCCCGGGTCGATTCTCCCTTCGATTTCAACCCGGCCAGAAAGGCACCAATATTCGTCTCGGAGCTCTCGCCGCTCATCAATTCGTTCATGGCACCACGGGCGAGAATAGAGTCGAGGTTTTTTCTTTCAGTTACCTTCTCAATAGCCTTTTTCATCTGGGTCATTCTCGATTCCCCCCGGATAAGTTCAAAAAGTTGAGTAATAGGTCTTTCCCATATTCGGTGAGTATGGATTCAGGATGGAACTGTACGCCGTAGATTGGGTACTTAGAGTGGCGTATCCCCATTATCTGATCCTCCGGACCCCAGGCGGTAACCTCCAGTTCCTCCGGAAGCGAACTGGGGTCAATCGTAAGCGAATGGTAGCGGGCTGCCGTAAAGCCGACGGGAATCCCCCGAAAGACCCCCTGACGGTCGTGGCGGATGTTGCTCGTCTTTCCGTGGAGCAGTTCCCCCGCAGCTACAACCCTTCCTCCGTAAGCAACCGCTATACCCTGATGACCCAGACAGACCCCCAGGGTGGGGATGTGCGGAGATAGCCCTTCTAGGATGGACATAGACAGGCCGAAGTAACGGGTATCCTCGGGGGTCCCCGGCCCGGGAGAAATTACCAGGGCACTCGGGCTCAAATCCTTTAGCTCGGTTAACCCCACCTCGTCGTTTCTGAAGACCAGCGGGTCACGGCCCAGTTCTCCCAGATATTGGACCAGGTTGTAGGTAAACGAATCGTAGTTGTCGATGACCACCAACCTACCCCTGGAATCGTTAGCCCTCTCCATTCGCCTCACCCCCGGGAGAAGTTGCGACTCTGAGAGCCCCCAGCTTGTCGTTTATCTCTTCCCATTCTTGTTCCGGGTCCGAGTCGGCGACGATACCCGCTCCAGCCCGGAGTGTGATCTGACCACCGTCGGTGAAGAGGCTACGGATCGTAATACAGAAATCGAGGACTCCCGTGAACGAGAGATAGCCAACAGCCCCCGCGTATGGGCCCCTGGGGCTTACTTCGAGTTCATCTATCAGCTCCATGGCCCGGATCTTTGGTGCCCCGGATACCGTGCCCGCCGGGAAAAGAGAGGCCAGCGCATCGAGGCCATCCATCTCCGGGGACAACTTCGCCGTTACCCTGGAAACGATGTGCTGGACGTGGCTAAACTTCTTAACCTCCATGTACCCGGGAACCTCAACCGTACCGTATTCCGCAACCCTTCCGACGTCATTTCTGGCAAGGTCTACAAGCATGTTGTGCTCGGCGCGCTCCTTTTCATCCGTGAGCAGGTCCGTCCGCAGCGCCTCTCTTTCCAGCTGAGTTTTGCCTAGAGGGCGGGTCCCCGCTATCGGATAGGTACTGATTAAGTTTCCGGTAACGGAAACGAGCTCTTCGGGGCTAGAGCCGATAATCCGCCTGTCTCCAAACTTCAGGTGGTACATATAGGGGGACGGGTTTATGTCCCGGAGCTCGCTGTACGCCTGGAGCTGGTCACCGGTAAACCGTCCGGTCAGCTTTCTTGAGAGGACCGCCTGGTAAATATCACCGGAATGAATATAGCCCTTCGCCGTTTTCACGCTTGAAGTGAAAGCACCCTTGCGAAAGTCCGAGTTCAACTCGTTGATCCGAAATTCTGGCTCGGACCGGCTATCCTCCGAGTCAAGAACCTCTTTTAACTCCGTGGAGCGGTCTTTACCGTAGGAAAAATAGGTAAGTCTTTCGCGGACCCGATCGTGGATAATTCCGTCCAGGTAAAGACCCATCTGGAGATCGGGAAAGTTCCTTTCACGTTGAGGGGCCGGAAGGTCCTCAAGGTACCTAACGAAATCGTAGCTTATATAACCTACCAGGCCCCCGAGGAAGTTTCCGAACTCCGCGGTGGAAAAGGCCTTGAGGTTTCTTTCTAGCTCTTTTAGAGGAGGCAGAGGATCCTCGGTCTCAAGGACGGCTTCCCCGTTTTCCTTAAAGGTCCCTCCTGATAACGTCAGGAGGGCCACGGGGTCAAATCCCAGGAAGGTGTATTTGGCGAGTTCATCCGGGCCGGCCGAACTCTCCAGGATAAAGCTGCTCTCAAATTGTGGGTAGATCAGGCGATAGATTTTGAAGGGATCGCTAATCTTCCAGTTTAGCTCTTTCGTGGTGAGGGAATCTCTATCATAGGTCGGGGCGAGATAACTGTGCAACAGGGGGCGATCTTCAGCTGGGCCCGTTACCCGCAGCGAGCCAAACCCGATCACCCTGGATTTTATCTTTCTGTCGTCTCATTTTGTACCTCCAATGGTAATTTGTTGAAGTTCCGAATAACAAAATAAAAAAACTATGGGCATCAACCCATAGAGTTAACAAACGTTTAGAAGTCGCTTCATCGTCCGCGCACCCCTAAACTCTAGTTTAGCCACGGCCAGGAAATTCGTTTATCCATACAATAACTACTCTCTGCCGACCTCACCCCCAGTTTTGATTTTATATTTTCCATTATTCACCTCTAAAATATTGATGTTATTATATTCAACATTCTCTATCTTGTCAACCACCAGTTTAACAGTAATATTCTGTTAAACTGTCCAGGACATGGGGTGAGTTTGTCCGGCGGGAAAAGCATCACGTCATCTCTGGATTCCACACAACTGCCACACATAATTCTCTCCCATTTTATACACCCCTCCCCTAATCTCTTACGGACGTCATAAACACAACAGGAGGAATAAAAGATGTTAACCAACAAGAATACTTTACTTGCAATCGTATCGGTGACGGTACTTGGTCTTCTCGTAACTGGCGTAGTGGGTCTGGTTGATGGTAGCTGTGATGACCCGCTGGAGAGGGACACTGACGGTGACGTTATGGTAAACCACAACGACGAGGACTATACACCTCCCGAAGATGGTAGTGGTTACGGAGCGAGTGGTGAAAAAACAGGGCAAAGGTAGAGCGTGAAACCAGGTCAGAAGAAAAGTAACGGGTAGGAATGGAGAGAACCACCCGGCTCTGTCGGTCAACCCGTTCTCGAGAAAAACCTCCGTTTTTGGTTTCCCTCCCAGGGAAAGTCTACCCGTATGCTCAAACCCCGCCCCCCTTTCCTAGATCTCAAATATGTAACCGAACAAGTTAATCACTTTTTCCACCAGACACTTCTTGAGGGAATTAAAAGGCAAACAGAGCGTTCAATTGTCAGATAGCGGGACTCCATACCCCCTGTTGAGTGTTTTGCTATCTTTTGAGTAAGATTGTTACGTTGGTCTATCGAGAGAGTGATTCGACCAGACAGGTCAAGGGATGTTAACAGATGCCTAAGTCAACTACCCAGCCCCAAGGGACGGGGTTCTCTCGGCTTTTTTTACAAGGCGGTTAAAGGGGAAGCTCGAAGAGTAAAACCAACAGCTAAACCTAACAAAAGTGGTGTTATTTGGCTCTTAGCAAAAGGAAATTACACCCCGGCCAGCCAGAAGGATATTCTTTTAAGCTGGTAAAAATGATGCTGAGTGTTTCCGGGCTGGAGCCTCATATCTATCGGGAGGAGGAGTAGGATGAGGTAAAAGAAAAGCTGAAGAAGATGGAGGAAGGGGGCGTGGTCCTGTGGAAAAACAAATGAATATACCGAGTCGGACAGAAATACGAAGAGCGGTAGCCCCCTGGCGGTGTTTTGAGAAAGTTTATCGCGGACACTGACGGAGGTCCTTGATAAGGAATCCTGCTGAATGTGCTCCTCCGAAGCGGGTCTATTCGGCGCGTCTGTCCAATGATTTCCATATAAGTTCTGGGTCACGAGTTAACAGGACTTCAGACCCCCTATATGCCTGAAAAGTTGGACTACGATCAACCTACGTGCAGGAGGTTGAAGATTCGAGGATGTTGGGTCTTAATTCGGTACCATTTTTTGCTAATATAGTCCAAGAACAATAGTTGGGCCGGACACTAAAGTAAAGGGGGACCATATTATGAAAAAACCCGAAAAACCAAAGGTAGAGATCGATGACCTCGTCGGAGAGATGGATATACAGTTAGACGAGCACAGGACGTATTACGACAGAGAGACCGGGGAATTCGTCCTGGTGACGGATAGAGCATTTATGCAACTTGAAGACGGGAAGACGCTTGACGATATTGATCCCCGTTTCGAGGAGCAGAGACGGTATTTTAAACTCGCTCGCGATATATGGGAAAACGATAACTACGTCCATATCCCGACCCAGTTCGAAATACACGAATGGGAAATAATGAAGGATTTTTGCTACACGGTCGAGGACGACGAAGTAAGAAGCGACCTGTTAAATGCCATCCACGGACGTGGAGCCTTTCGTATGTTCAAGGATAAAATCAGTCAGCACGGGGTAAGGCAGGACTGGTTCGACTACAAAAAAGAGCAACTTGCCGAGATCGCCAGGCGATGGTGTGAAAAGCACGATATTGAATATATAGAGGAAGGCTGACTGTTTACCGCCCGACGGTTACGTAGTACTGAAATAGAGACTTCTCTAGATTTGCCACGAGGGTCCATGATCTAGCCGATTATGGGCAATTACATTGGAGGTGTGACGATGTTGGACGATATTTTCGACGAGGACAAGTTTGAAGATATCGAATCTTAGAGAAACTTCAAACCCCGTTCAAGAACGGGTAGACGAGTATAACCGAACTCCGCAGAACGAACTGGGTGGGCTGGACCCGGAACAGTCATACCTTCTCCTCAATACGGATTGGCCCTGACCAGATACTCCGGTGTCCGTGCACGATATCTTTTCCGACGGGGAGACCAACGGAGTCCGGTTTGCCGATAACGTCAGAATCCTGCTGGAAACTGCCTGGGAGGCGGACGGCCTTCCCTCCACCAACGCGGGAAACTTTAACGGGCCGTGGTCTCGGATTTTTTGGAACAAATGGATTTTGACCCCGACCGGGTCGAAGATATCTACGAAATGAACAAGGTTATCAACGAGCAGGACGTGCCCCCGCTCCATATTTTGCGGGTAGTTTTGGAAGTGGGGGATTTTCTTGACCTATCAGGGGGAGCTTTCCATCCCACCTCCAAGGCGATTAGCCGCCTGAGA
Source organism: Candidatus Bipolaricaulota bacterium (assembly GCA_018334595.1). Taxonomy (GTDB): domain Bacteria; phylum Bipolaricaulota; class Bipolaricaulia; order M55B111; family M55B111; genus M55B111. Next base: position 6,421 of record JAGXLQ010000067.1, read on the forward strand.
CCCTGCAGGGCCGGTGATTTCCTCAAGGAGCTCTTTCTGACTTATTTCAAGGAATTTAACATAGCTTACTTCCCCAGAGGGAAAGAATGAACCGAAATTCAGGATACAATCCCTTATATTTTCTATCAGATCAGTAGGTTCGATGAGAACTGGCACCAAAAGGAGGGTTTCATCGATCAACTGATATTTCATACAGTCCGGAAGAAGAGGGAGAAAGCTCGCTCAATTTCCATTATGCTAGTCGGGTGATAAAGCCTTTGGAGAAGTTCGAACTCGTAGAATCGAGGCGAGTGGGAGAGGGAGAACTTTACGATCAGGAAGAGCAATATCGGAAGAAGCCATTCTTCGACCGGTTCATCGAATTCGATTTTTAACCAGCCATTGCCCCCTACCTAGAGATAGGTTCCTAGGCCTACTCCGGCAGGTAGCTAAGGCCCACCAAGAAGAAAGAATGCACCCGCTCGCCCGAGAATTATAGGAACGGAATTTGACATTCTGACGATATTTTACGACCCTTACTGGCAATGTCGGTTGATTGGTCTATATCAGAAATGTCAAATTCCGTTTCTCAAGTTCCTACCCTCCCGGCTTATCAAGAGTTGATCCGGTGGGTGAAATGTCGCCTA
>JAGXLQ010000068.1 GCA_018334595.1 Candidatus Bipolaricaulota bacterium
GGGGTATGTGTCATATACATCCAGTTGAGGCGATGGTCTTTGACTCGGGTAAAATGGATTTTGGTCTGGGTAAGTACGGCCTACCGGATCCTGAGGAAGTACATAGGTGGTCCGAAGATAACAAGGGAGAGATAGTCAAGATCCTTCAGGATGGAGGGATGGTCCCCGACCTGGTCGGCACGTGCAAATTTTTTATGTATGTAGGTGTGGAGCTTGAGGACTACGCCAATATGCTAGAGCCGGTGACTGGATGGGAGGTTTCTGGTGAAGATCTGCTGAAAAGCGGAGAGAGGGCGAGCAACCTTCAGAGGTTGTTTAACCTCCGGGCGGGCTTTACCTCTGCCGACGACCAGATTCCTGCCCGAATGAAATCCCGACCGGAGTTTGGTGTATATGAAGGCGAGCCGGACTGTCGTATCCGGGATTATCAATCGATGTTGGTTGACTACTATAGAGCTCGTGGTTGGGATGAGAAAACGGGTAGACCTAATTCCGACAAACTGGAGGAACTAGGTCTCTTCCCTTGAGCTTACCTGAGTTTGTTTTGCACCTCCCTGGTGATGACCCGGGGAAAGGACTGGAAAAGAACTTTCCCCGGGTTTTTCTCGATCGGTACCACCCTCTAACTTAGGATGGGTTGGCGTGCGCCAGCCACTTCCAGCCGGAGCCCGTCTTGATAAACACGCTCAGTCTGGGCGTAGGCTTTTTCGAGACCTTCTCCCCCTTGAGCGTTTCTTCTGCGGAAATTTTGTAGGTGACTACCAAAACGTCGCCATCGCGGGTAACTTTGAAGTCGCTTAATTTGTATTCACCGAGGTCTAAGTCCTTGATCGTTTCGATTTCTTCTTGGCGGTCGCTGGCTCCGAAGGTGTGAATCGCCTGAAATTCCTTCGAGATCACCTTCTCCAGGGAACTGACGTTAAGGTTCTTCATGTCCTTAAATATGTCCCGCACCAGCTCCTCGCCGATCTCCTCTGTCGACTTCTCTTTTGGTTCTTCCTTCTTCTCTTCGACTACCGTGACGTTTACCTTCAAGGACCAGTCGTCCGGACTTGAGGATGTCCAGGAGCGCCCGTATTCCATGGAAATAGTGGTCTTACCTTCGTTAAGGGCCTGGAATGTCCATTGTTCGGTACTGGGCGCCCCGAGCATGCTGCTTGACGGTGAGCCGCTCGTGTGACTCGTCTGCCAGATGGCCGTATGATCAGTAATCTGGGCTTGATCGGACCACTGGTACCCCGTTGACGGGTTCGAGCAAAGTATTACCTCCAGACGACCGTGGACGGCAAGCTTGACGGACTTTGTGATGTGATTGTTGAACTGGAAGTCGTCACAGGTAACCTTGACCTGGACGGGATTAGTCCTGCCAAGGTTTTCCTCTCCGGCTAGGGTGAAGGAAGAAACGGAAAAAGCGAACAAGAAGAGTAACGTGATCACCAACAGCTTTCTGTCTTTCATGGTTGTATGACCTCCCCGGGAGTTGACCCGGTTGTCTGATTTATTGTCTCCACCTTATCTTAACCGAATGACTTTTTATCTTCGAACTGAATGGATCAGACTAACCCGTTTGGTCGTCCTCGCGTCGACGTCGTTCCGTAACTTCTTTTTGAGTATCAAAAACCCATCTCCTTCAAGCCTGGTCAGCGTTAGCGGTCCCTATTTTTCTCTTGAGGAAGAGGGTGGTAAAGATAACCCCGGTTATGGGGACAACGAGGGCCCTCATCGCCAGCTGAATACCAAAGCTTTCCGCGATTATCCCCATGAAAACGGGGACGGTTGATATCCCCAGCGGGTCAAAGGTCATTATCAGGCCGTTAACCGGCCCGCTGTGTTCCGGAAAAGCGTTCGCGGCGAGAGAAAACAGGTTGGGAAAGATCGTGGAAATAAAGAAGCCAACCGCCACGATAACCAATATTTGCCTGTAACCGCCGACGAGAAAGAAGGCAGTCACCAGTAACCCACCGGTTATCGACGACGAGAAGAGGATCAAGTTCGTCAGCTTGAACTTCCTCGTCAGGTAGCTGTTCAACAACCTTCCGGGTACGTAAGCCCCGATGAACCCGGTAAGTGCCAGGTTGGCAACGCTCTGTGGCAGGGATTGTGATAGATAATAAGGGAGCCAGGTAAAAAAACCCCCTTCGACACCGACGTTTAGAAACAGGGCGAGGCCCACGCCCAACACGACGGGACTTTTCAATAGTTCCATAAGCTGCTTGCGGGTGATGGGTTTTTCCTTGATTTCCTCGGAGAAGCCGGAGTTCTTCATCAATAAGAAAAATATCGGAACGAAGGCTGCTCCCGCTACGTAGTAGGCGGCTCTCCAGTCCGCAAAGCGGAGAATGAGGTTGGCCAGAAGGGGGCCACAGGCGGCGCCGAATGCCCAGACGGCCTCGTGGAGGTTGAATATCTGTCCCCGGTTGTCCGGGTAGAGATGGCCCAGCACCGGCCTGGTCAGCCCTCCGGGTATCCCACCGGCCATCCCCCGCAACAATATCGCCGACAGGAAGAGAAAGTACCCCGGAGTGAGGCCAATGGCAAACGTAGTTATCGCGGTAAGCAGCGCTCCAACCTGAATGGCCCGCCGGATGTTGACCCTGCCGGCGATCATACCCGAAGTCAACGCGACGACGGTGAAGCCAATCGTCCCTGCTGGAGAGACGAGCCCCAACAGGGACTCGGAGACGCCGAAGGCCTCCTGAAAGTTGGGAAGTAGGGCTCCACGGAGCTGGGTTACTACCGCCCCTAGGCCAAGGTAGAGAAAGGCTGAAATCGTCCATTTCTCCCTGAAGTCGACCTCGAACCCGTCGGTAATTTTCATCAACAAGCGATAGACACTCCTTCTCCCCAGTGCTTAAATAAGTCTAGGCTGGAGGAGGGCTTGATCTTCTGGGCCCCACCGTCTCTGTTTCTGAATAGGGTGGCGTGCATACATAATTTTTAACGGAATTATCCCTCCAGTCAACCCGGATACAGCCCGTAGGCTTTAGGGGTTGGAGATAGGTTAGAACGAATAAGTCGATGATAGAGTTATCTCCTCCGGAAAGTATTCTGTCGTTGACTCCAGCGAGAGTTCCAGCTCAAGTTGGTCCACGGGTTCCCAGTTGACCTCTCCGCCGAACTTAGACAGACCGAAAGGTAGTTCGGAAGACGTGGGGTCACTCTCCACCTCCAGGGTCAGTTCCGATTTACCTATCTCCCGGTTGAAAACCAACTTGTGCCCCTCATCCACCAGGTCTATGGACAGGTCTATTGTCGAGTCAAACAGGGCCAGGTCATCTATCTTTACGGTCGCAAGTTCCAGCCCTGATACGTGAGAGCCACCGTCGATAGCGAGTACTCCGTCAGCTGACAGGGTAGCCAGGGAGCACTCGAGTTCGGGGGTTATCTCCATGTACTTCTCATCAGGGGCCCAAACGAGAGAGCCTTCCAGGGCGAGGTGGGGCGATGTATAAAGCGGCTCGAGGAACTCGAAGTCGAGCTCCGTCTCTTCCCACTCCCCCTCTTCCCACTCGATGGTGGTATCCAGTTCGACCTCCCCGAGGACGACGTCCTTTAGGTCCACCTCGATTTCCTCAGGCAGGGGGTAACTTTCTCCCTCCGGAGAAAAATTTAGCTCCAGCTCGACCTCCACCCCGTAGGGCAATTCCCTCTCGACTTCGAGGTCCCACTCAAGTTCAAAACGCCCCCGGTAGTTTCCGTCTACCTCGTAGTCGGCGTCGAGGTCGAGCTTGACCTCCGTTACTTCGTCCAGCTCCATCGAGCCCTTACCCTTAAACTCCTCCAGCTGGGCCGGATCGTCCCCGAACTCGATTTCGCCCTTCAGTTGATAGGAATCGAGGTCGAACTCCAGTGACACCTCCATCCCGTCGAATCCGTCAATCCCAAATTCAGTCTCGCTTTCGGCCTTGAAGAAGTCCGTCTCGTAAGCGAGGGTGAGTTCGGAGTCGAAGTCTTCTATCGGTCCGCTTGCGCCTGGACGCAGGCTGACCGAGGTGTCGAGGTCTCCAGAAAACGGGTAGTCTCCTGCGGAGGGATTCGCTTCCGCGAAAACTAATGCTAAAAGGACTACAGTTATAAGGAAAAAGGTCCTTACACTTATTGGAGCTTGCCGGTGAAAGAAGGTTTGGAAAAGACCATCACGACTACCTTTCTGTAGAGAAGTGCTAATGTTGGACACAAAAAAAAGCCTCCTTAGTTGTAATGAGTTAGCGATCTCTCGCTGCTCAACTAAGGAGGTTTATTACACTAAGTATAACGGTGTATAGGAGAAATTGCACCTGCTGTATATCAGAATTATTCTCTCAATTATCTCCTTCGTTCTTTTCTTTTTCTTTGACGAAGGAATCGGTAACCTGAGCGATCTTTAAGAAGGCAATCAGTGCCCCGATTCCTACCAGTAACCCGCCAACTCCAAAGAGTAATTCTCCTAGTGAAAAATCCATTTTACCCCTTTGCCTCGAACTTATTCGTGAAAATATCCCCCTAGTTTAATTAGGCGTACCAGTATTGCGCTGATTCCAAGAGAAACCGCTAAGTAGCTTACGGCTTGGAGCAAGTTTGGAGAACTAAGCAAGGCCCACCTCCGTTACGGGGGACTAAGGCTAGCACCGTCTACATCTTTTCCAGATATCCGCCCAGCCTGATCAGCAGAATAGCTATTCCGACCGAGACCAACAGGTAACCTACCGACTGTAATATTTCAACCATCGCTTGTCACCTCCTATCGACTGCCTGTTTGCGTCCGGCAGTCTTTTTCTCATTTTCACCCTACTGCTAGGTTCACCATATAGCAATACTAAGGGTTAGCTGTAGACGGGAAATTCGTTACCCGGTCGGGGGAAATTGTGGGTTTGTGGGGGGTGAAGGCCGTAACACTCTATAGGCTTCCACAGACTTCGCAGTCGGGGTTTCTTTCCAGGGGGACCTTCTCGAACTCCAGGTGCGAGAGGTCGCAGGTCAACAGGTAACCCGCGGCAAGGTCGCCGGTGTCCAATAGGGACTTTACCCCCTCGTTTGCCATCAAACTCCCCGTTACTCCAGTCGTCGTCCCGGTGGTGTAACCTTCGACCCTCCGGTCGACGTCTCGGGGAAAGATGCAGTTGAGACAGGGCGTTTGGCCTGGGACAACAACCGTCAGAACGCCGCTTGAGCCCTCTACGGCTCCGTGTACGTAGGGTATACCGCGATCGATGGATATTTCGTTCAATAGATGTCTTGTGTCGAAGTTATCCAGAGCTCCAATGAGCACGTCCGTTTCCGGAAGTGTTGGGCCCTCTTCGGTGACCATATCGTCGACCGCCGTTATCTCGATAGAGGGGTTGAATGAGGAGAGCCGGGCTTTGGCAACCTTTACCTTTTTCTCCCCGACGTCTCCGGGGTCGTATAGGGTTTGCCGGTTAAGGTTTGATAGGGCTACGGAGTCGCCGTCGACAATCACCAGTTCCCCCACTCCCGCCGCGGCCAGGTATTGTGCTGCCGGGTTCCCCAGGCCGCCGAGGCCGACGACCGTCGCTGACGCGTTGGACAGCTTTGCCTGCCCCATATCGCCAATTATGGGAAGCTGTTTTTCGTACCTCTTCGTTTCGAATATTGGCTTATCAAAACTCATGGCAAGAGAAATAATAGTGGATCGGGCGTACCGTTCAACCAGGTTCGACAGTATTATGCTGAAGAGGCAAACTTCGGTGGTGAGTTCACTCCCTCATCTCGAAACCAGGAATTCTCATTCTCTGTTCGAGGAGGTTGACGGACGAGGAGAATATGTAAACCAGTATGAGGTACATCACCCCGACCACGATAAACGTATCGGCGAACCGGAAGTAACGGCCCGCCATGATCTTGGCTACCGAGGTAAGCTCATGGGCGCCGATCATGAAGGCGACTGAAGTGTACTTTAGCGTGTAGATAACGTCGTTAGACCACGCGGGTATGACCCTCCGCAGGGCTTGAGGCAACACAATTGACCTTAAAGATTCAAAAAAGCTCATTCCGATCGAGCGGGCTGCTTGCAGTTGTCCCGTCTTGATAGATTGGATTGCTCCCCGCAGGTACTCAGCCTGGTAGGCGCCGCTGTTTAGCGCAAATCCGATAATGGCGGCTATCAAAGAGGGGAAGTTAAGCCCCACCTCCGGCAGTCCGAAGTAGATGATAAAGAGTTGAACCAATAGGGGGGTACCCCTGAATAGCTCGATGTAGGCAGAACAGAACCACTTAACCGGTTTTGGCCCGTACATCTTCCCTACAGCGAGGAGGACGGCGATGACAGCTGCCAGCCCCATGGAAGTCGCCGTCATTATCAAGGTGATCTTCACGCCAAAACCCAACGCCGGAAGTATGCTCTGAATGTAGTTGAAGAAGTCCATATTCCCCCCTACCTCGTTAGCTCGAAACCGGGAATCTTGTATTTATCCTCCAGGTAGCTGAAGAGCCTCGTCCCCACCCGCGTAATTATCCAGTAAATTATCGCTATCGTGATGTAAACGGTCAGCGGGTTGTACTCGCGGGCGATGATGTAGTTCCCCTGCTGGAGGATCTCCACTACCCCAATGGCAAACGCCAACGAAGTGTCCTTAATCGTTATCGCGTACTCGTTTGCACTGGCGGGGATGGAAAATCGCAACATCTGGGGTAACACCACTTCGAACAGGCCTCTGGGCAGGCTCATGCCGAGAGCCCTCGCCGCTGCCAGCTGTCCCGTCCCGATCGACTGTATGGCGCCGCGGAAGTAGTGAGTCTGATATCCCGCATGCCTCAGGCCCAAAGCAAGAAGTG